>JAGQPX010000227.1 GCA_020426505.1 Planctomycetaceae bacterium
GCGTCGAACGTCTTTTGGACGATCTCCTTGGTCTTCAACTGAGTTAAACCAATCTCTTCCGAGATCTGCTTGACGATTTCTTTTTTTGTCACGACACGCGTCTCCTGCGGAAATCGGCGTCCGATCAACCACTTGACCAGACGCCGTGCTGCATTCGTGCGAATGACTCAACTGTAATACCATCATCGGTTTACTGTCAAGGTGATTCGTTCGCAGCGTCGTACTTCCGAAGATTTGGGGGCATTATCCCGTCTTCGAGGCCATTCGACTCCGAAGTTGAGACTTCTGTCGTAAGTGTTTTTTTTCGTGGGAGTTATGTGAGCGGCCGGAATCCACGGCGTTATTGACAGTGTGGCAGCCGTCTTCTCACTTATCGACAGTGTCCAATCGCTAACTTCAGAGTAATCCGCAAATTCGCTAGAGATTGTCTGACTCAATCATTGGTGCCTCAAACGTTCGTCTCGGCTGCCAGCTTTTCGATCTCGTCAAGCGTTACAAGTTTGCCACAACCCGCTCCGGGGCAATGACTTTCCATTTCTCTCCAGGTCTTACTGGTTTGCAGGTTGGATCGCCAGAAGGGCCACGTACGACATTGTCTTGGCCTGGCGGAATAGACACGACAACGGCTTTTTTCTGGGTCGAAGAAGGTGCAGTCCCCGTTGGCGTATTCGGTCAGTGAAATGCGACCGCGAGCCTGTCGCGTGTGCAGGAGTCGCACTTCGCCGATCGAAACCTCCAACAGGTCTGCAATCTCCTGGAGTTCTGAATCGTCCACCCACACATATCCCGGCTGGCCTGTGCAGCAATTGCCACATTGCGTGCACTCAAACCGCAGACCGTCCGCATACCACGGAAGGTCGTTCGAGATTGATTGATCGGTTTGATTCGTTTTATCGACGGACATGTGATATCCGGACTGTGATCGGGAGTCGGAGGCATCTCGAACAGCGACCTGATTCGATTGCGTCAGGCCGTTTGTTAGCAACACTTTCGGAAAAACCCGACTGACTGACAAGGCTAGTGCCACGGGCACGTTGGTGTAGCGGCGTTTGGACGCCAAAACACCGACGTTTCATGCACGGTCCGCCGCTGAGGACGCTGCATTGATCTGTCCCCAGCTATAGTTCGCGCACCTTTTGCCGGTACAATTAGACTGACCGATGTGTTGCTCAGCGAATCAAGGTCTTCCGGCCATCTTTGCCGGTCTGTTGTGGCGTTTGATCCCGTGTGCGGCCGAACATGGAAACACGGAAACATTCTCGCACGACGCTAACGCAAGGACACGGCCATGCTCGTTCTCAGCCGCAAGCAGGACGAAAAGATTATCATCGGAGATTCCATCACTCTCATGGTCGTTTCCATTCAGGGCGACAAGGTGCGTCTCGGGATTGAGGCTCCCAAAGAAGTGACCATTCACCGCGAAGAAGTCTACCGGGCGATTCAGGAAGAGCGAACGCGTCAGTCTTCCGATGCACCTTCCGCTTGATGGTTGAGACGTATCGGAAGCGCCTTCCCCAGTGCCGTTACGTTTGCCGGTTGCCAATCTCAACCAACACTCCCATGAACTGTAGTCGGGAGGCGTTCGGCCAGATTCTCCACAATCAGTCGACCGATGTTGAGCGACGCGGTCGCAGCAGGTGACGGGGCGTTGCCAACGTTGATCACCCGGTCGGATTGCTGCACCACGAAGTCATCGAGAAGTTGACCGTCAGGCCCGAGGGCCATCGCTCGCACGCCGGCTGGTGCGGGTGACAGATCGTCTGCGGTGATCTCGGGCACGAGTCGCTGAAGTGCCCGCACAAATGCCTGCTTGCTTAGCGACCGCCACATCTCTCCAGCCCCCGTTCGCCAATGTCTGGCGGCCATCCTGATGAACCCTCCGTACGTCAATGCTCCCATCAGATCTCGGAGGTTCACGTCCGACTTGTGATACCCTTCACGAGCGAATGCGAGGACCGCGTTCGGGCCGCATTCCACTCCGCCGTGAATCATTCTCGTGAAGTGAACGCCGAGGAACGGGAAGTTCGGATCGGGGACTGGATAGATCAAGTTGCGGCACAAATGCTGTGCCGCCGGGCGGATGTCGAAGAACTCACCGCGAAAGGGGACGATCTTTGCGGCGGGTCGTTCGCCTGTCAGGCTTGTCACCCGGTCCGCCTGAAGACCGGCACAGGTAATCGCGTAATCAGCGACGACATCTCCCTGCGTGCTGCGGATGACCACCTCTTCCGTCTTGACGCTGCACCCGACGACGCGGGCATTGAGCATGATCCGGCCTCCCTGTTCACGAATGCGATCCCCCATTCGTTCAGCGACCTGTCGATAATCGAGAATGCCGGCTTCGGGAACATGGATCGCTTTGATGCCGGCCGTGTGCGGCTCCAATTCGTCGAGGCGAGCCTTGTCGATGATCTCACACTTGACGCCGTTCGCCTGTCCCCGGTCGAAGATCTTCTGCATCTGCGGCAGTTCTGCCTCATCCGTGGCGACAATCACTTTGCCACACACGTCGATGGGGATGCCTTCCCGCTCACAGAACTCCATCATGGCGAACTTGCCGTCACGACAATTCACAGCTCGCAGAGAACCGGGCTTGTAGTAGATCCCGGAGTGAAGCACCCCCGAGTTATGCCCGGTCTGATGTTCCGCCAGACGGGATTCCTTCTCCAGCACAACAATCTTGAGGTCGGGGTATCGCTCACCAAGACGGTAAGCGGTGGCGAGGCCGACAATGCCCCCCCCGATGATGGCGACATCTGCACGACTCAATGATCCGCACCTCCCGTTAAGACAGAGCGGACTTGACTCGCTCAAGAATCTCCGCCGGTTCGGCCATGCGACCGGGGCCGACGTTCCCGCAGCTGAGCCAACCGCTTCCCGGGCCGACGATCTCCCACCCGTCGTTCCGCAGTTGCTCGACGTTGCGTTGAACGGGCGGTTTCGACCACATCTCGTTATTCATCGCCGGGGCGACCAGCTTGGGGCACGTGACCGAAAGGGCCAACGTGCTCACGAGGTCGTCCGCCAGTCCGAGGGCGAGCTTGGCCAGCATGTCAGCGGTTGCTGGTGCAATGACAAACACATCAGCAAGGCGTGCGAGACCGATGTGCTCGCCGATGAAGTGTTCCCGGGGTTCGAACATCCCGGTCAGTACCCCTCGACCGGTCAAAGCCTCGAACGTTGTTGCACCGATGAACCTGGTCGCGGCCGGTGTCAGCACGGCGGTGACCTTCGCCCCCGACTGGACGAGCTTACTCGTGAGGTCCGCCGCTTTGTAGGCAGCGATGCCTCCCGAGACGCCCAGGAGCACCTCGCGGTCTTTCATCAGATATCGTCCAGTGATGGACCGCCGTCCAACTCGTCCTCAACGTCCGGCACATCGTCCAGGGCCATGATCACGTTGTCGGACTGGTCGAGGAAAATCTTGTTGTTCATGATTTCCTCGATGACGGTGTCCATGCCCGGCTTGCCGACCACGTCGACAAGCGGTCGCGCGCCCCGGTTCAGCTGAACCAGCCGCTTCTGGATGAGTGTCGACAGCTTAAATCTTCCCCCGACATGGTTGACGATTTCTTCTTCCTTCAGTTCTTCCAGCATCGTTTGATACCTCTGGGCGACCTCACTACGGGAGGCTTGGGACTCTGAAATTAGATCTATGGTGGTTGATAGGCCGATTGATGACCGAGCCTGACCATGGGGAACTCATGCTGCTGAACTCGAATGTCGAAACACCCAATGTCGAAGGAATTCCGAATTCCGAATGACCAAGCAGGTGTCTTCCACACGAAATGTTGATTCGAGATAACGCAGCTGCTGTGTTTGGTTCGTGACCTTGTCTTCGGTTTTAGGCATTCGAGCTTCCTTCGACATTGGGTCCTTCGGATTTCGGCATTCTGATCCGAACGAGGCCCCCTCGAATCAAGGTCCTATGTTAATGGCTCTGTGCGACTGACTTGAGGATCTCGCAGATTTCCTGCACGGCGTCATCCAGCGAAGCGTTGATGACCCGGTGACGATATCGATCCGCGAATTTAAGCTCTTGCTCTGCCGTCTGCAACCGACGCTGGATGACGGCCTCGTCCTCGGTTCCGCGTGCGCGAAGTCGCCTTTCGTGCTCGTCGGGCGGAGTTGACAGGAAAATGGACACAGCAGCCGGATATCGCTGCATGACGTTCAGGGCTCCCTCGACGTCAATCTCCAGGAGCGACCAACCGCCCGCGGCCCGTGCCCGCTCAACTTCCGAGGTGAGCGTGCCATACCAGAAACCACTCTTGTGGACTTCCGCACACTCCAGAAACTCTCCCGCGTGCCGCTTCGCCTGAAACTCGTCATCGGAGAGGAAGTAATAATCCTCGCCGTCGGTCTCGCCCGGCCGCGCGGGCCGAGTCGTTGCGGAAATCGACTTCACAAGCTTGACCGGCGACTCCTCCAGCAGTCGCGACACGACGGTCGTTTTGCCACTTCCACTCGGCCCGGACAGGACGACGACCGGAACATCGGGAGTCGTTGATGATGAGGCGTGGTCTGGCATAGAGGAGAATGCGGAAGTCGGAATGGGGAATTCGGATTGATCGATGGGAGCGTTCCGCATTCCGCGTTCCGCATTCCCCGTTTGACTCTCACTCAACATTCTGAACGATCTCACGCAAACGTTCGATACAGCCTTTCATCTCGACGACCGCGTGGGCGATGTCGACGTTATTCGACTTCGACCCAATCGTGTTCACCTCTCGGAACATCTCCTGGCACAGGAATTCCAGCTTCCGTCCAGCTGACTCTTCCTGTTCCAGGCATTCGCCGAACTGTTCGAGATGGCTCCGCAGCCGTGTGATCTCTTCGTTGATGTCGCAACGGTCCGCGAAGATACTGACTTCTCGAATCAGATCATTGTCGGAAACCGAGGCCCCCGTCTCGTTGAGGAGCTGATTCACCCGGTCCTTAATCTTGTCGCGGTACTGCTGGACGACCGTTGGGGCCTGTTCGATGACGATGTTGAGTTGCCCGGCGATCAATTCGCATTGATGTGCGAGATCCTGCCTCATCGAGGCCCCTTCTTTCCGACGGAACTCGTTCAGTTGCGACAACGCCTGTTCGAGGACACGTTGGACGATGGGCCACTCCGATTCAACATCTGTCGAGCCGTCGTCGTGTTCGGCGATGACACCCGGTAGTGTGAGAAAGGCTGTGAGATGCTGCGGCGGCGAGAGGTGCATCTCATCCGTGATCGAGATCAACTGCTCCCAGTACGACTGGATGACGTCATGGTCGATGTGGTACCGACCCGTGCTGGAGATCGAGTCAATCCGGAGCGTGATGTTCACCGTCCCGCGCGCGACCGAATTTCGTACGAGCTTCTCGATGTCCTGCTCTTTGGCGGAGTAGGCGTCGGGACAGCGGATGCCGACCTTGAGGTAGCGATTGTTGACCGTCCGCACTTCAGCGGCGACGAGCCGTCCGCCGTCCTGTTCCCGCGCGTCGCCATATCCGGTCATGCTCAACAGCACGGCTGACCTGTCTCTCTCGGCAATCTCTCGGACGGGAAGATCATCAAACAATCGTTGATGGCGACGGACCCGTGACGCTCACTCAGTCGTCTCATCGGTCCCTTCGTTCTCAGTCTCAGTTGACTCTGGTGCGGCATCATCCGCAGGGGCATCGGTCGATTCTTCGGCTGGAGTTTCTGCCGAGGGTTCCTCTGCGTCGGAATCGGCAGGCGAATCGTCCGTTGCTGGAGCTTCATCGCCGAGTCCGTCGAGATCAGCTGGTGAGAAGTCGATCGGACCACTCGTGCTTTCACCACCAATCGGGGATTCGTCAACCGGAGACTCAAACGTATCTGGTAATCCTTCAGAACGACTCTCGGCACCGGCTCGCAGGAAGTAGCCACTGCCGCCCGCAACCAACACCCACGCGACCGCGATCACGACCGTGATTTTCGTGAAGACGTCGCCCGCTTTGGTGCCGAAAGCACTCTGTCCCCCCATGCCACCGAACGCGCCGGCGAGTCCGCCTCCCCGCCCACGTTGGAGCAGAACGACGATCATCAAAAACATACCGAGGAACAGCAGCAGAACTTGGGTCAGAATAGCGATCGTGGGCACTGGGGACTCCCTGTCTCCGTGAAGCAGAGTTTGCGTCTGCCGTGTTTGGTGATTTCTTGAACTTGCAGTTCGTCGGACTGCTCCGAATCTTTGCTGATTGATTACGTCGCCACTGACGCGGCCGCCGCTTCGATGATCGGGATAAAGGTCTCCGGTTTCAGGCTCGCACCACCAACAAGGGCTCCATCGACATTGGGTTGAGCGAGCAACTCAGCCGCATTGTCCGGTTTGACGCTGCCCCCGTACTGGATGCGGGTCGCCTGGGCGACCTCGGAATTGTAGCGAGACTGCATCCAATTGCGAAGATGAGCATGGGCCGATTCCGCCTGATCGGGAGTGGCCGTCTCTCCGGTGCCGATCGCCCAGACAGGTTCGTAGGCAATCACGACGTTCGCCATCTGCTCCGCAGACACATCTGCCAATCCGCCTTCCATCTGGCGATCGAGCACATCGTTCGTCTGATCGGCCTTACGTTCTTCGAGCAATTCGCCGACGCAGAGGATCACGCCCAATCCCTTGCCAAGGGCCGCGCGGACCTTCTTGTTGATCAATTCGTCGGTCTCTCCCAGTACATGACGTCGTTCGCTGTGCCCGAGAATGACCCACTGACAGCCAACATCGGTCAGCATGTCGAGAGCAGTTTCACCGGTGAATGCTCCCGGCTCCTCGAAGTAAGCATTCTGAGCAGCGACGGATACGCCTGAGTCGCCGACAGCGTCCTTCACCGCAGCGAGGTATACGAACGGCGGCCCCACCGCCACGTCGATGCTTCCGGTGTGTGCCTTGGCTCCTTCGGCGACTCCCGCGGCAAGCGTGACTGAGGACGCGTGCGTTTGAGTCATCTTCCAGTTACCGGCGACGAACGGACGTCGCATGATGCGTCTCCTTGGTAATGATTTGATATCAACACGTATAGCCGCGACCATCGGGAGCGCTCCCGATGGCCGCGGCTATACCTTTAATTCACAGATGGCTCGGGGATCGTACGACCGCACACCTCGGCAAGTTTTCTCATCTGCTGCATCACCTCGGTGAACTGGTGAGGCAACAATGCCTGTTGACCATCACTCATTGCCTCTTCCGGTCGGCAATGAACTTCGATATGGACTCCGTCTGCGCCTGCTGCGATGGCCGCCAACGACATCGGCGGAATCAACTCAGGGCGTCCGGTCGCGTGACTCGGGTCAACGATGATCGGAAGGTGCGACATGCATTTGCAGTTCGGCACCATCGCGAGATCAAGGAGGTTGCGTGTCGAAGAGTCAAAGCTCTTGATGCCTCGTTCACAGAGAATGACTCGCGGGTTACCATTCGCGAGGATGTACTCCGCCGACATCAACAGGTCTTCAACCGTCGCACTCATGCCCCGCTTCAGGAGCACGGGACGTTTGGTCTGCCCGACCTCGGTCAACAGATTGAAGTTCTGCATGTTGCGGGCACCGATCTGGAACAGGTCGGTGTACTTGTCGATCAGTTCGACCTGACGCGGGTCCATGACCTCCGTGACGACCGGCATCCCCAATTCGTCGCCAACTTTCCGCAGAATCTTGAGTCCCTCCTCACCCATACCCTGATAGCTGTACGGGCTGGTCCGCGGCTTGAACGCTCCGCCACGCAGGATGTTTGCGCCGGCCGCTTTGACATCCTTCGCGATCTCCAGCAGCACATCCTCGCCTTCGATGGCACACGGGCCGGCGATCATGCCGAGCGATCCGCCACCGACTGTGACGCCATGTCCGACGTCGAATGCTGAGTCCTCCGGCTGCACCTCTCGACTGGCCAGTTTATAGGGCTTCAACACGGGGACGACGTTTTCGACCCCCGGGATCGCACGCAGCGGTGCATTCCGCACGACATCCTCTTCGCCAATGACGCCGATCAGCGTGCGGTGCTCGCCCTTGCTGACGTCATGCTTCAGCCCGAACTCTTCAATTTTTTCCAGCACGTGGGCCAGTTGCTCGTCAGAACAATTGGGCTTGAGAATGATAATCATGGGGTTGACTTGTTGGTGATCAGTTTTCAGTTGTTAGTGGTCAGTCGAAGACGATGCGTACACGCTCAGGTCGAGTGAAGCTCACAGCGAAGGCGCCGATTGGATCATTCGCTCTCAGTTTGAAGAGTCGTCGCTCGGCGTGCCAGTCTCAAGAACAATTCTTCAAACTGATTACTGAGAACTGATCACCGAGAACCTCGGACGTTCATTCAAGAGGTTCACTCCGTGGGTACGAGCCGAGCACCTCCAGGCGGACCGCCTTCTGCTCGAGTTCCGCCAAAGCTCGCTTAATGGGACCGTCCTGCATGTGACCTTCGAAATCGAGGAAGAACAGGTACCCGACCTCCGGTCCCCGCAGCGGGAATGATTCGATCCACGTGAGATTGATCTTCGCTCGTTTGAACCCGGCAAGTGCTTCGGACAGCGAACCCGGTTTGTGTGAGATTTGCAGGAGGAGCGCAGTCCGGTCTTTGCCCGTCGGCTTTGTCGCCCTGTCGCCAATGACGGCAAAACGCGTCACGTTGTGCGCATTGTCCTCAATCCGTTCAGCGAGGATGTCCAAGCCGTATTCAACAGCTGCCTGTGCACTGGCGATCGCACCGGCACCGGGCTTATCTCTCGCAAGGGTCGCTGCCGTCGATGTGCTCGTGACCTCATGCAAATGGGCCAACGGCATGTTCCGAGCGAGCCAATCGCGACACTGAGATAGGGCCTGAGGCTTACTGTAGATCTCCACAATCTCGCTGCGAGGCGACCGGGACATCAGGTTGTGATGGACGCTCATTTGCACTTCGCCGCAGATTCGCAAGGGCAAACGCGTGAACATGTCGAGCGTGTCGACAATGCGTCCGTCAGTGCTATTTTCAATGGGTACAAGCCCGTATTCGGAATGGCCCCGATTGACCTCCTCGAACACCGACGCGATCGTGTTGACCGGGATCAGGTCGGCACTCTTGCCAAACCTCTGGATTGCTGCAAGGTGCGTAAAGCTGAACTTCGGGCCCAGATAGGCGACTCTTAACCGTTTGATCTGAGCGCGGGCCGCACTCAGGATCTCCCGATAGACAGATCGCAACGCGGTCGACGACAGCGGACCGTGATTCGATCGGTCCAGCTTCTCCCAGAGATCGTGCTCCAACGGATTGTCAAACAGGTCGACATCATTGGCCGTTTTCTGGTCGATTTGCGAAACGGTGACCTGAGCACGTTCGTTGATCAGTTTGAGAATCTGCTTGTCGAGCAAAGCCAGTTTCTGCTCGACGGTTTGCGGCTTCTTTCGAGGTTTCGGTTCCGGTTTGGGAGCCGGCTTTTTACGAACAGCCGTGCGAGTCGACTTGGTCTTCTTGGGGGGGGCCTTCTTTCGGGCAGGAGTTTTCTTGGCGGGTTTTTTGCGTGCCGCCTTCTTTGGTGCCCGATTTGCGGATTTTTTCAGAGTCGGTCGTTTCTTTGCCATCAGAGGCCTGTTGTCAGCTGCATGAGTTCAACGACGCGTGCTTCCGTGCGACTTGGCTCCCACCTTCCTTCAGGCCTGTTGCTGCATGACCTCCAAAGACCGGTCAAAACAGGCAAACTGGAACGCTCCGTGAGCGTTAACCCTTAACATTCAAATGACTTGGATCACCGTTGTACAGACGCCCCTCGCGCCTGTCAAGCGGCCGGGATCGGGAGTAAGAACGACAAGATCTGTGTGCCAATGTGGCAACACTGGTGGATGTTCAGGTGCTCGGGCCGGCTGCCACTTTGGCATATCCGTCACGATGGCAGTCAGGTTATCCAATCGAACACTGCCTTAAGATTCAATTGAGTAAAGCCTTATGTTGAATAGAATGGTGTGCGGCAGATTGGTACACGCATTGCAAACAGAGAGTCATACGGATTCGCAAAATACTAATCATTCCGGTCCGTTCCTCCCAGCTGGATCGCGATCGAAGAATACGAATACATCAAATCCAAATCCGGAGAATTCAACATGGCTGTTTCCAGCGAAAAGGTTATCGGCGTGGATTTAGGGACTACCAATTCCGTCGTCTCCGTCATGGAGGGGGGGGAAGCAAAGGTCATTGCCAATCAGGAAGGCGCTCGCACAACGCCTTCTGTCGTTGCCTTCAACGATAAGGGCGAGGTCCTCGTTGGTGAGCCGGCTAAGCGGCAGGCGGTGACGAACCCGCAGAATACGATCTACTCCATCAAACGCTTCATGGGGCGGCGGCACAGTGAGGTCGAGTCGGAAGAGAAGATTGTTCCTTACAAGGTCGTTGGCGGGGCGAACGATTACGTGAAGGTCGACGTCAACGGCAAGGAGCACACGCCGCCGGAGATCGCTGCTCACGTGCTCATGAAACTCAAGGACGCCGCAGAGAACTACCTTGGCCATAAGGTCAACAAGGCCGTCATCACGGTCCCGGCGTATTTCAACGATGCCCAGCGGCAGGCGACCAAGGACGCAGGGCAGATCGCGGGCCTCGATGTCGAACGCATCATCAACGAGCCGACCGCTGCCGCCTTGGCCTACGGGCTGGAGAAGGAGCAGGACGAGAAGATCGTCGTGTTCGACCTCGGCGGCGGCACGTTCGATGTCTCGGTCCTGGAGGTCGAGGAAGGCTCGATCGAGGTCCTCTCGACTAACGGCGACACCCACCTCGGTGGCGACGACTTCGACGAGTTGCTCATCAACCACATCGCGAAAAAGTTCGAGTCCGATCAGGGGATCGACCTCCGCAAGGACCCGATGGCCTTGCAACGGCTGCGTGAAGCTGCTGAGAAGGCGAAGAAAGAGCTTTCCTCCTCGCAGTCGACCGACATCAACCTTCCCTTCATCACGGCTGACTCTTCCGGAGCCAAGCACCTTCAAATGTCGATCAGCCGTTCGGAGTTCGAGCAGCTCATCGATCCGCTCGTCGAGCGTTGCCGCAAGCCGGTCGAGCAGGCGCTGAAGGACGCCAAACTCAAGCCGGGCGACATCGACGAAGTCGTCCTCGTGGGCGGCTCGACCCGCGTGCCGATGGTCGTCGACCTCGTCAAGAAGGTCTTCAACGGCAAGGAGCCGCACAAGGGGGTGAACCCGGACGAAGTCGTCTCGGTCGGTGCAGCCATTCAGGGCGGCATCATCGCAGGCGACGTCAAGGACGTGGTGCTGCTCGATGTCACGCCGCTTTCGCTCGGCATCGAGACCGAAGGGGGCGTGATGACGGTGCTCGTCGAACGCAACACGACCATCCCGGCCACCAAGTCGGAAACCTTCTCGACCGCGGCCGACAATCAGACGGCTGTCACGGTCCGCGTGTTCCAGGGTGAACGGACGATGGCCAACGACAACCGGCTGCTCGACCAGTTCAACCTCGAAGGTCTCCCCCCCGCCCCGCGAGGCGTGCCGCAGATCGAGGTCTCATTCGACATCGACGTCAACGGCATCCTCAACGTCTCCGCCAAGGACAAGGGGACCGGCAAAGAGCACAAGGTCACCATCCAGCAGTCCAGCGGTCTCTCCGAAAGCGAGATCGAGCAGATGCGGAAGGACGCCGAGTCGCACGCCGACGAGGACCGCCAAAAGAAGGAATTGGCCCAGGCTAAAAACGTCGCCTCGACGCTCGCCTACCAGACGGAAAAGACCCTCAAGGAGCACGAGGACAAACTGGACGTCGGCTCGAAAGAGGCAATTGAAGCGGCCATCAAAAAGGTGAAAGAAGCCGAAGCGGGCGACGACCTCGCCGCGATCAAATCGGCGACCGAAGAACTGGAGCAGGCGACCCACGCCCTCTCCAAACACATGTACGAAGCTGCTCAGGCAGCAGGTGGCGCGGAAGGCGAACCCGCCGGAGCCACCGCCTCCACCGCCGGCACGAGTTCCTCCTCCGACGACGTCATCGACGCCGAATTCGAAACGAAGGAGTGATCGTTCTCAATCGGGACAAGGTGTGGCTGGGGTCGACCGACAGGGAGCCCCCAGCCCATCGGCCACACAACCTGTGCGGGCGCCCGTTGGTCGACCACAGCCATCCCATTCTGTGCAAGACGAATGAGCTCGTCAGTGCACGATATCCACTCTCGGGATGTGCGCTCCTCCGTTACCTTTGCGGAGAATGGTGACCTCTTCGTATGTCCCCGCGGTGTACTTTGCTTCTGAGTAGACGGCTGGGATGTCGGTGATTGCGTCCCCGCCTACGTCACCAGTCTCTTCGACTACCAAATCGAGTAGCAGGATTTTGGGATTGGTTCCTTGCGGCACAGTCTTTTCGAGCGTTGCACGATAATTTGTAGCAATCACGACGACTGTCCCCTTCACATGAAAAGAGACTGGTCCTGGAGGTTGATGGTCCTCCCATGCTGACCAATCTTTGGATTCAACGACGGGATCTACTTTGGACATCGGATTTCCTTTTTTGATTTTTACCAGGAATCTTGAAGAAGTGTGAAGAGTTGATGCAGCGTTAAACGGCAACTGACCCTTGCGGATGCTCGCCAGAACCTCGGTGCGAAACCACCGGGACGAAGACCACTTCAAATGATGTGCAGTGTCCCCAAATTTGCGGGTTGGATCAGCTTTGAGCCCACTGCTCAATCGTATAGGCGAGGTTCGTCTGAAGAATGGTCGAAGAATTCCGGGAAAATCACAGGCCGCAAACAAATCATTTTCCATGCTGGGATTCGGGTTGAGTTTCTCCATTGTGTGCCACGGCTGCATGATCCGGTTGCGCCGCGTGTGTTGGCATCGAAAGTCGCATCCAACCGCTGACGTCATGACCCCGTCGGGCGTCTCTTGGTCGCGACTTCGCATTTCGTGAGGCTGGCGTTAAACTCGCCGCACGATGCCGAATGAGACTCTTTTCCCGACCGATTCACCGCAGGCAATCCGTCAGCCGAAGACCGATCGGCTGGTGCTGGAGCGTCTACTGCACGAGGCGACACTCGATGCCAATCTTGATGAGTCGCTGATCGAATCTGCACACGAGGTTTTGGTCAAATGGGCTGACCTGGAATCATCGGGGCGTCTCAAGAAACTGAAAGAGACTCAGATGCAGGGGGATTTCCTTGCGGAAGTCCTCGGCGAAGCACTCGGCTACGCCAAAGCGGTTGATGGGGCCGAATCGTGGCAGTACGAGCAGCACTACACGATTGCCGGACAGACCCCCGACGCCGTGCTGGGGCACTTTCGTCCTGCCGAAGAGAAAGAGCTTCTCGGCGTTGTCGAATTGAAGGGCCCCACTGTCCATCTCGATCGCGATCGCTCCGGTGGTCGCACAGCCATCGATCAATGCTGGGACTATCTCGTCAACACGCCTCTCGAGTGCCGGTGGGGTCTCGTCTCCAACATTGTCAGCTTTCGCTTATACGAACGGAACTCGACGAAGCGGGCCTACGAGCATTTCACTTTGCAATCGCTGCGTGACTTGCCAACCTTCAAGCGGTTCTACGTGTTGTTTCATCGACAGGGACTGATCGACCGTTGGATGATCGGGCCTCCGCGAACCGTTAAATTGCTGGAGGAGTCGCGCAGCCGTCAACGTGAGGTGGGCGACAAACTCTACGACGCCTACTCGACTCAGCGGCTGCTGCTGATCGAACATCTGCACCGGGAATTGGGGCACTCACTCGACGAAGCCGTTGAGATGGCCCAGCGTCTGTTTGACCGGGTGATCTTCATCGCCTTCTGTGAAGACCGTGGCCTGCTGCCCCGCAAGACGCTCAACAGTGCTTACGAACGGCTGCCCGCCTTCTCGGCCGTCACCAATCCCCGTTGGCAGAATTACAAGACGCTGTTCAAGTTCGTCAACGAAGGGGGCCCATCGTCATCCGATGAGAAGAACGGCCGCATTCACGCCTACAACGGCGGGCTGTTCGCTCCTTCACCGGCTGACGATCTCGAACTGGACGACCGCTGGACGACCTTCTTCAACACCATCGGCAAGTACGACTTCGCCGATGAGGTCAACCTTGATGTGCTGGGCCATCTGTTCGAGCGATCGATCACGGAGTTGGAGAAACTGAAAGAGTCCGGGCTGTTCGGCGGCAATCAGGAGAAGATTGAAGAGTACGCTCAGATGCCGCAGTCGGCCAAACGGAAGCGGCTGGGCATCTACTACACGCCTCCCGAACTGACCAGCCGCATCGTCCAGTACACGCTCGACGAACTGATCGACGAACGCTTCGCCGCGGAGGCGGTCAAGTACGGCATTGACGAGGTCGACGCCCGACGAGGCGTCGCACCCGACGACCCCGCGTTCTGGCAGGCCTGTCTCGACATTCTCCGAAACCTCAAAATCGTCGACCCTGCCTGCGGTTCCGGGGCGTTCCTGTTTCAAGCCTACAACTCACTCGAACTCCGCTACGCCGAAGTCATCGGACACCTCGAAACTGGTAGGTCAGGCTCTCGCCTGACGCAAACTGCAGCGGACGCGGAATCAACAGATTCGTCAGGCGAGAGCCCAATGATGTTCGGCACGATGGT
>JAGQPX010000228.1 GCA_020426505.1 Planctomycetaceae bacterium
CCATCGACGCCGTCTTCGATGCTGATCCAACTGTCGAAGCCGACATCCTTCAGCGTCGAGAAGATGGCATCGTAGTCATTCATGCCCTTGCCGATCTCTCCGTGACTGAGGCGACTCGCATAGCCCACACTGTCTTCCTCCTTCCGAAGGTCCTCAATCGTTCCTTCCTTGAGGTACCGATCACTCGCATGCATTGTGACTACGCGATGTTTGACGAGTTCCAGTAATTCCAGAGGGTCTTCGCCGGCGAGAATGGTGTTGCTGGGATCATAGTTGACGCCGAAGTTAGGTGCGTCGATCTCCTTCACCAGATCGGCGAACACATCCATGTGCTGGGCGAATTCCGGATAGGTCCAGTAGTTGTCCTTGTAATGATTCTCCAGGATCAGCGTCACACCTCGCTCTGCTGCGAACGGCAAACAGGCCTCGATCGACTCGACGGCATAACGGATGCCATCCTCTCGCGAGACCTCGGGACGCCGTTGACCAGACAGCACACGGCAGTATGTGCCCCCCAGCGCGGCGGTCATCTCGATGTCCCGCTTCTCCTGCTCGATCTGCTCCTCCCGGAACTTCCGATCTGGATGCGTGAAGTCGGGGGATGCACACATCATGGGGATCGTCATCCCATGATCTTCGGTCCGCTGACGATACTCCGCCCAACGAGACTTGTCCTTGAGATCGAGTAGGCCCGTGTAGAACTCCAGCCCGTCGACATCGAGTCGTGCTGCGAGGTCGATCCACTCGACGAGCGACATCGTGCCGTCGATGCAGAGTTGATCCAGATACGCCTTGGGGAAGACCGCGAGTTGAGGCATTCTTAGATGATTGGTTGACTAGTTGAATAGATGATTAGGAGGATCGCTTGCGGTTTCGCAGGAGTCCTAAGGCCTCAACACGGCCTTGGCGATCTGGCCGGTGTGCATGGACTCGAATGCGGTGTGCCAGTCTTCGAGGTTCCAGGTACCGCCGGTGATCTTCGTGACATCGAGTTGACCGTCAGCGAGCAGACAGAGGACCCGTTCCCAGATGGCCCAATTGTGACTGAAGCTTCCTTGCAGGCGAACGTTCTTCTGCACGACGGGGTCGAGTGAGAAGCCGACCGGGTCACGCCCCCAGCCAACTTTCGAGATCCAGCCATTCGGACGGACGATGTCGATGGCCAGTTTGAGCGTCGCTGAGATACCGGCTGCATCGATCACGCCGTCAGCTCCGAGGCCATCGCGAAGATTCGCCCATTCTTCGACGCCGTCAACGAGCGGTTCGCAGCCGTACTGTCGGGCGATGTCCAGCCGTTCCCGGTCGCGTTCGATCCCCACAACTGCGACCTGTGCCCCACACAGCTTAGCCATCGCTGCGCAGAGCAGCCCGATGGGGCCGGGCCCAATGACCACAACGCGGTCGCCCGGTTTGATGGAGGAGTTCATGACGGTCGCGTTATAGGCGACACAACATGGCTCGGTGAGACACGCCTGCTCAATCGGCAGGGCATCGGGCACCTTGTGCAGACAACGAGCCGGCACCCGCACGCTCGTCGTCATGGCGCCATCAGTGCCGTAGCCAAATCCTTTGCGTGTCGGATCAAGGTTGTAGAGGCCGACCCGGCTCATTGGGTTGAGGGGATCGATGATGGCGGCCGTCTCGCTGACCGCCCGGTCCCCCTCCTTCCAGCCGATGACATCTTTGCCAACCTCTGCAATCGTGCCGCCGAACTCATGCCCCAGGATGACGGGGTAGTTCACCGGCCAACTGTGGTCAGCCGTCCACTGATGCAGGTCACTCCCGCAGACCCCGACCGCTCCCACTTCCAGTAGGACATCGTCCGCACCGATCTCCGGACGAGGCACCTCCCGGAGTTCGACGCTGCCTTTCGTCGGTGCGTAATTGACAACTGCGGGTTGGCTCACGCTTTGTCTCCCTGAGCATGGACGGTATCGCAGATCATGCGGAGGGA
Source organism: Planctomycetaceae bacterium (assembly GCA_020426505.1). GTDB lineage: Bacteria > Planctomycetota > Planctomycetia > Planctomycetales > Planctomycetaceae > JAHBXU01. The sequence continues at coordinate 1,955 of JAGQPX010000228.1, forward strand.
GGCTTCGAGGTCGCCGTCGGCGGTCTTGAAGGCGTCGGCATCGATCGTTAGGGGGGCACCGAGTACGACGAGCGGGGCTCCGTATTTGGGAGTCTCGATCGCCTGCTCCAGCGAGAGTCCGCCGACCGCCTGCACGGGGATGCTGACCGCGTCGACGACCTCCTTGAGTTGGTCGAGCGGGCTCGGCATGCGGTCGCCTCGGGCGGCGATGCCTCGTCGTTCGTCATATCCAATGTGGTGCACGATGAAGTCGCAGCCCAGGTCCTCCAGCCATATGGCTCCTGCAACCATGTCCGGACATCCGAGGTTGTCGCCCATCACCTTGGCTCCGAAGTCCCTGCCCGCCTGAACGACACACTTGATCGTCTCTTCATGGGCACGGGCCATCACGACGACGTGCGTCGCACCCGCTTTGGCCATCATCTCGGCTTCGAGATAGCCCCCGTCCATCGTCTTGAGGTCCGCAACGATTGGAGTGTTGGGGAAACGCTCCCGGAGTGCTCGGACGCCATGAAGGCCCTCGGCGAGAATGAGCGGCGTGCCCGCTTCGAGCCAGTCAACCCCCGCCCGCATCGCAAGCTCGGCCGTCTCCAATGCCTCGTCGATGTTGGTCAGGTCCAGCGATATTTGAACAATGGGACGCATTCGTCGCGTATCTCCGGAGTGATCGGCGAACAGCACTCGTCTCGGCAAGGCGACTGCTTCGTTTCATCAGAGAGAATATGTCCGATCGGATGCCGAAACAAGCAGCCGATTCAGGATGAGTCATCCGACGACGATCGACTCGACAGGACGATCAGTCATCTTCGTCAACGCATGGCTGTGCGGCCACCAATCCCATGCGGACAAGTTTCGAGTGGCATTCGTCACGTTCCCGGCAGCGTTTGAGGTCAGCCCAGGCAGGGTCCTGCACAGAGAGGAAGGCGGCTTGGTCATAGGGCGGAGCGGTATTCGTTGCCTGTCCGTGAGCCGTCAGCCGTTCGATCACGCCGATGTCGAGCCGCGTGAGGAACATGGCCTCACGTCGGTAATCGTTGAATGCCTCCCACACGACTGGGAACAACGGCTGCACGATCTTCTCGCCGATGGTCGTGGCATACTGCCGGATCTCCCACTGGGCGTGCTCATCCATCCGCAGCGAGAGGAAGTTGAGCAGGTTGTGCAGGTCGATCTTCCAGTAGGCCTCCGTGTACGTGCAAAGTGGCAGGTCCTTGCGAGCCTGTTCGCGGGCCACTCCCTGATCGAGTCGGTCGATGTAGAGCTTGGCAGCGGCCTGTTGAAACTCCTCTTCTGATGCGGTCAGGTCCTTTCCCTGTTCGACCGTCAGCATCTCACCGCTTCCCTGTCGATTGACTGAGGACTGTGATCGCCATTCGTCAGGCGGAGTCGTTTGTGCCGAGTCGATCGCGACGGAGTAGCGGGTGCTGTACTCGTTGACGTTGGCCGTGCGGTGCCTGATCCATTGCCGCCAACAGTCCATCGGCACCCGCACGAGGAACTTGACCTCTGCCATCTCGAAGGGAGTGGTATGTCGGTGCCGCAAGAGATAACGAATGAGAGTGCGGTCGTCCGAAACCTTCTTCGTGCCGGCGCCATAACTCACGCGAGCGGCCTGCACCACGGACGAATCATCTCCCATGCAGTCGACGAGACAGACGAAGCCGTCATCAAGCACGGGGAATTTCTGCCAGCGGAGTTCGTCGATGAGTGCGGAGTGAGGCGTCATGAAATTGGGCTTTGCGAGTGAGGTTTGCGACGACCGGAACACACGTTGTAACGACGTTCGCCCTCGATTTCCACGATCGGCGAATTGGTGAGAACGTTGATCGCCGTGGGACTCGATGGCATGGGCGAATCAAAGGTCGATAGAATGACTTTTGCGTTCAACAGCAGATGTGAACCCGGTTTCATGGAAAGACGACGCGTCATGCCGACCGACTTCAAGCCGATGCCTGAGCAGACCGATCTCGATCGGATTGAGCGAGATCTGCAATTCTATCCCAGCACCGTCACCGATCCGCAGACGCTGAGTGTCGAGCAGGTTGAGGCGTTCAATCGTGACGGATACGTGCGCCCCGTGGACATCTTCTCCGCGACAGAGATCACGGAGATTCGGACTTACTTCGATGACCTCCTCGAACGGACGATTGCTGCTGGGGGAGACAGTTACTCGATCAGCACGGCTCACCTCAAGCACGGTCGTGTTTACGATCTTTTGACCGACTCGCGGATCGTCGCGTGTGTGAAGGACTTGTTGGGCGAAAACGTGGTCGGCTGGGGATCGCACTTTTTCTGCAAGATGCCTCACGATGGGAAAGCGGTCGCATGGCATCAGGACGCGAGCTACTGGCCACTCACTCCGACGAAAGCAGTGACCGTCTGGCTGGCAATCGATGATGCGGATGTCGAGAACGCATGCATGCGATTCATCGCCGGATCGCATCACTACGGACATCTCACGTTTCGGCCGAGCGGTTCGCACGAAAGCAACGTCTTGAATCAGACCGTCGAGAACGCAGAGCAGTACGGCGAACCGGTCGACGACGAGTTATGTGCGGGGCAGATCTCGCTGCACTCCGATTTGTTGCTGCATGGCTCGGATGCGAATGAGTCTGACCGCCGCCGCTGCGGACTGACGCTGCGTTATGCGTCCGTCGATGTGCGTGCCCATCTCGGCTGGAACGAGAAAGGCGTCATCGTGAGCGGGAGCGACCCCGACGGGCACTGGGCGAATCCCTCACGTCCCCTCTCCCCTTGAGGGAGAGGGTGGTTCAACGCCCAGGGGCGAACCGCTGCCAGAGTTTGTGGAATTCGATCCGGAACGGATTCACGAGTGACGGGTCGTCGGTGACGATGAGATTCTCCTCGTTGTTCTCGGAGGCTGAGATGGTCCAGTTGTAACTGCCGGTCAGCAGTATCTGGTCATCGAAGATCGCAAACTTGTGATGCATGTGGTGGGACGTGAGGTCCATCCGCACCGGGACACCGAGGCGTTCGAGCAACGGGATGTCGGAGCCACGATCTGCCGACTTGTCGTTGTCGCTGACAATACGGATGGTCACTCCGCGACGATGGGCTGCGAGAATCTCATCCGAGATCGAGTTGTCGGTGATGGTGAACACACAGACGTCGACGGACTTCCGAGCCTGACGAAACAAGCTGCGAATCTTGCCTCGGCAGGCATTTCCCGGACTGAAACAGGCATCCGCGGTGGCACCCGGCTTGGAATTTAATGTCTGCGCTTGAAGCAATCTCAGGACGTCCTCTAACCAGTCGAGTATCGGGACCGGCTCAAGTTCGTTCGTCATTTCCTTTCGTGCGAGGTCAAACGCCGTGCTGCGAACGACGCCCCGCTGCTGGTCGGTCAGGTTCGCCTCCTCAATCACAGACGACAGCGAGCGTCGTTCGCCTCGCGAGAGGCGGCGGTCGTCAAGAGTCTGTTGCAGAGCCTGTGTAATCTCGTCCAGCATGGTAAGCGTCTCGATGAGTGAAATCGTCTGCGAGAGGGCAATTTGACCACTCTCAGCCGAATTGTCGAGCATTTCACCTCTCACCGTCCGGAGGAAAATAGACCGCCAATTCGATGCGCGAGTTCAGGTGGTCATCGACCGAAGAATCGTCTTGTTGATTCCGGGATTCCCATTCGAGACAGATTTCGTGAGAATTGTCCGAAACTTGTGTGTTCAGTCCGGGGTTTCAACCGGAAGAACGTATGTCCCCACTGGTCAAACTCCTGTTTCTCAAAGCAGTTGGATGTTTCTGATGAAAGTGACTTCATTGACGGGCTTGCTCGTTCTGCTGGCAATGATTCTGCCGGTCAAATCTGGTGAGAAACCGGAGTTTCTCCCCCAGTTGACGTCGACCGATGCGTTGTCCGTGGCGGAACAGGTCGATTCGCTCCTTGATGCCTCGTTTGTCGAGCAGGGGGTGACGCCTACCGCACCGGCTCACGACGAGGATTTCCTCAGGCGGGTGACGCTCGACCTGGCGGGACGCATTCCGACGCCGGCAGAGTTGACCCGGTTCCGCCAGGCTGGCGAAGCGGGCAAACGCCCCCTCGTCATTGACAAACTGCTGGAGACTGACGAGTACGCAGCGACGTGGGCCAGCTATTGGCGGGAGGTCATTTACTCGCGTGCCACCGAGTCTCGCTCACGCCGATCACAGGGAATCTTCCAAAAGTGGATGACCGAACAGCTCAGCGAGAATCGTCCGTGGGACGAAATCACCATCGACCTGTTGACCGCAACCGGTGACACGCAGGTGGAAGGGAGCACAGGTTTCCTGTTCGCTCACGGCGGCGACCCGGCCGAACTGGCGGGCGAAACGTCGCGGATCTTCCTAGGCATCCAAATTCAGTGTGCCAACTGTCACGATCACCCCTACGACCAATGGAAGAGACAGGACTTTCACGAGTTGGCCGCGTTCTTCCCCCGAGTGCGGGTGCGATCGCAAAAGGATGGCGACAAACGGACCTTCATTGTCGAGTCGGCTGACAAAGAGCGCGGACGAGGGGGAAACTTCGACCCGCAACGGGTCTTCAAGTTTCTGGATCGCGATCGTGACGGCAAACTGACTGCGGAGGAAGCCCAGCGCAACAAACAATTCGGCAAGCGGTTCGCCCGAGTCATCGAAATCGGCGACAAGGACGGTGATGGAGCGCTCTCTCAAGCAGAGATCAAAAACCTGCCGATGCCTCAACAGGGGCAAGGCCGTGGGACTCCCGAGTATTTCATGCCGGATCTCGACAACCCCTCTGAACCCGGCACGAAGACCGAGCCGGTGTTCTTCGTTGACGAGGCTTCGGTTCCCTTCGGCACCAAAGACCTCGACCGGCGATCGTCACTCGCCGACGCGATGACTTCTCCGGAGAACCCCTGGTTTGCTCGGGCGTTCGTCAATCGTGTCTGGGCGGAGATGGTTGGCCAGGGATTCTATACGCCGATCGACGATATGGGCCCCGAACGAGTCGCCCAGCAGCAGGAGGTGCTCGATACGCTGGCAGCCGGGTTTGTCGCCAACGCTTATGACATCAAATGGCTGTTCCGCACGATCGCCAACACGCGTGCCTATCAACGCTCCGTTCAGACCGAGGACGAGGAGCCGTTGCCGGCTTTCGCTGCCATGACGCCCACCCGACTGCGGGGCGATCAGATTTACAACTCGATCGCACAGGTGTTGGGGGGGATGACGGACGCCGGTCCCAACCTCGCTCAAGGTAAAGGGATGGGCATGCGAGGCATGAGCGGCCCCGAGCGACAACGAGCAGCCTTTGGTCAGTTGTTCAACTATGACCCCTCGACGCCTCAGGCGGACATCGTCGGCAGCATCCCGCAGGCACTGTTCATGATGAACTCCCAAGTCACCAACGCTGCCAGCGGCAAGGGACAACTCAAAAGACTGTTGAAGTCGACTGACAACGACAGTCTCGCCCTCAAAGCGATCTACGTCCGCGTCCTCTCACGAAAACCGACCGACGCTGAGCTATCCATCTGTCAGGAACACATCACGGACGTCGAGGACCGCACAGAAGCCTACGAAAACATCCTCTGGAGCCTGATGAACTCCAGTGAGTTTTTGACGAAGCGATGAACTTCGAGTTTTCATTTGTCAGTCGTCAGTTCAACCACATGTAGATGAATCGGATGGTTCTCGACACCCCGTTCTGACAACTGATCACTGAACACTGACAACCCCCACACAGCCCCACAGGACAATCCCATGCACGTCACACGTCACGAACAGGTCGGCCTCACTCGTCGAGGCGTCAGTCGGCGGAGTTTCTTGCACGCGGTCTCGGCCGGTGCCGTTGCAGCCGGGACACTCTCGTTCCGTGACCTGCTGAGCTTGCAGGCGGCCGAACTCCGCAAGCAGGGGCGGTCGATGATCCTGCTGTGGATGGCGGGAGGACCAAGTCAGTTCGAGACGTTCGATCCCAAACCGGATCACGAGAACGGCGGACAGACTGAAGCGATCGCGACGTCCGTTCCGGGCATCCGCATCGCCAACGGTTGGGAAAAGACGGCACAGGTGATGGACGATATCGCCCTCATTCGTTCGATGACCAACAAGGAAGGCAACCATCAACGGGCGACGTATCAGATTCACACCGGGTACGTTCCCTCCGGCAGCGTCAAGCACCCCAGCTTCGCCTCCTCGATCGCCAAGCAGATCAGTTCTGAAGACCTCGATCTGCCAGCGTTCGTTTCGGTCGGTCAAACAGAGGGCGCCGGCTTCCTCGGCGTCGAGTACGAGCCGTTCGTCGTCCAGTCGCCCGGAGAGATGCCGAGAAACGTCGCTGCCACCGTCACGAATGACCGCGTCAAACAACGGCTGGGATTGTTCAGCAAGCTCGAAGGGGAGTTCGCAGAACGGGGCGGTCGTGACATCGTTGAGAGCCAACGTCAGCTGTACAACAAGACCGCGAACCTCGTCCTCAGTGAACAGACCAAAGCGTTCGACATCTCTGAAGAGCCGGATGAGTTGAAAGCAGCGTACGGCGACACCGAGTTTGGTCGCGGCTGTCTGCTCGCCCGTCGACTCGTCGAAACGGGCGTCTCATTCGTCGAGGTCCGCAAGCAGGGATGGGACACGCACGAGGACCTCTACGATCGCGTGAGTAATCTGTCCGCGGAAGTCGACCCGGCTTACGCGACCCTCATCACCGACCTCAAGCAACGGGGACTCCTGGAGAAAACCGTCGTCGTCTGGATGGGCGAGTTTGGGCGCACTCCCAAGATCACCCCACGAGGCGGTCGCAATCACTACCCCCGTGCGTTCAACCTGGCCTTGGCTGGCGGAGGGATCAAAGGGGGACAGATCATCGGCTCCACAACCGACGATGGCTCGGCCGTGGAGGATCGCCCGGTCTCGGTCCCCGACCTGCTCTGCTCACTCTGCCACTCGCTCGACGTCAATCCCCGCCACGAGCACATCAGCCCCCTCGGTCGCCCCATGAAAATCGTCGACGGCGGCGAAGTGGTCAGCGAATTGTTCGCCTGAATTGTTACTTCCCTCTCCGCTTGAGGGAGAGGGACAGCTTTGAAGCCCCCGGCTTCAAAGCAGGGTGAGGGGCGCCGCCGCTGCTGTTGGAGGGAAACACTTCCTCCGCATTCACCCGTCACCCAGATTCCTTTCTGACGATCCGAATCTGTCCCTCTCCCTCAAGTACGGAGGGTTGATGTAATATACTTGACGGATGGAAACAATCACCCATCACGCACTGTTGTACGTTACCACGGAGAGTCGCGAGGAGGCACTGGCAATCGGTCGTGAGTTGGTCGAAGAGCGGGTCGTCGCCTGTGCCAATGTGCTCGACGGTATGACGTCTGTCTACCACTGGAAGGACACCGTCGAACAGGCGGACGAGGCGGTGTTGCTCCTGAAAACACGGCAGGAACTCGTTCCCCGGGTGATGGACCGCCTGCAGGAACTGCACTCGTACGATTGCCCCTGTATTCTGGAACTGCCCATCCGGTCAGGTAATCCGGGCTTTCTGCAATGGGTCACCGACGAGACAATCTCGCCGACACCCCCGCCAGTCGCTTGAAACTCGTCTCCGCACCGCGTACGAAGGTATCTTCGACGTCCGGGGTCAGGCACCATTTCGGCGGAATGCCGAGCGACTTCCTGCGGACGCACCCTCCGAAATGGTGCCCGACCCCTGCCCCTTCACGAGAAAACACCGAGGATCACCGTGGCAGACTCCGCTCCCGTCCTGAAAGGCATCATCCCTCCCATGATCACCCCGCTCTCCGGGCGTGACCAACTCGATCATGAGTCCACCGAACGGGTGATCAATCACATCATCGGCGGCGGCGTTCACGGACTCTTCGTTCTGGGTTCGACCGGCGAAGCTCCCAGCCTGCCACTTGCGGTGCAGAAGGAGATGATCGATCTGGCCGAAAAGGTGATCGCGGGCCGCGTGCCTTTCCTCGTCGGCGTCACCGACACCTGCTACTCACGATCGCTTGAGCTCGCGAGATACTCCGCTGATCACGGCGTCGATGCGGTCGTTCTCGCTCCGCCGTATTACACCCCGTTCCATCAGGACGACCTGACCCGCTACTTCGTGGAGTTCGCAGCCGAGTGCCCGCTGCCGGTCGTGCTCTACAACATCCCCAGCCACTGCAAAGTCGCCATCTCGCTTGACTCGGCACGGCAACTGATGGACGTCCCCAACATCATCGGTTTCAAGGACAGCTCAGCTGATATGATGTATTATGGCAACCTCATCAAGATGACTGGGGGACGTGACGGCTTCCCGCTCTTCATGGGCCCCGAGCAGTTGCTCGCCGAGTCGGTCCTGATCGGCGGCAATGGCGGAGTGTGCGGCGGGGCGAACCTTGTGCCGTCGCTGTACGTCGAAATGTATGACGCTGCCGTCGCCGGTGACGTTCGGCAAGTCCACCTCCTGCAACAACGCATCCTCCGCATCGCGGACAAACTCTACGGCGTTGGCGATCCGCCGTCTGGCTACCTCAAGGGCGTCAAGTGCGCCATGTCCCACGTCGGCCTCTGCACCGACCACATGGCCGACCCCCTCCACCGCCTCCCCGATGAGAAACGCGACCAAATCAAACGCAACCTCGAAGAACTCGAACTGCCGATCGAGGTTGCCTCGTAGTGGTGGCATCCTGCCACCGCAATTCCTGTGAGAATTCGCATTAGCCCACGGGGCGTTGCCCGTGGGCTTGAGGAGACCTTCATGCACAAAGTGCTCGTTGTTATCGGAGACGCGACCGAGACAGTCGATACGTTGTATCCGTATTTCCGGCTGATCGAAGGCGGATATCAGCCGGTCGTGGCGGCGCCGGAGAAGCGGGAGTATCAGATGGTCCTGCATCAGGTGAAGCCCGGCTGGACGATCACCAAGGAATGGG
>JAGQPX010000032.1 GCA_020426505.1 Planctomycetaceae bacterium
GGCAGATGAGGCGGTAGGCGAAGACCTGCTTTGTCTGCCCGACGCGGTGTGCCCGGTCGATCGCCTGGGCCTCGACAGCAGGGTTCCACCACGGATCGAGCAGGAAGACGTACTCAGCTGCGGTGAGATTCAATCCCAATCCGCCGGCTTTCAGGCTGATGAGGAAGATGTGCGTGTTCGGATCGTTCTGGAAACTTTCGACGACTTGCTCGCGGTTACGGGTCTTACCATCGAGATAGGCGTAGTTGATCCCCTTCTCATCGAGCTTCTGCCGGACGATTGAGAGCATGCTGGTGAACTGCGAAAACACCAGCGACTTGTGCCCTTCGTCGATCAACTCTTCCAAGTGAGGAGTGAGTACATCGAGCTTCGCGGACGGATCGCCGAGAGCGTCGTCGGAGAGTAGGCCCGGATGACAGGCGGCCTGACGTAAACGCAACAGGGCTTCGAGGACGTGCATCTTGCTTTTGCCGAGCCCCTGCTCTTTGACCATTCCCAACAGCGACTGGCGGTAGTGTTCCCGCAACTCGTCGTAGCGGCGTCGCTGGGCATCATCCATGTCGCAGTAGATGGTCTCCTCGAACTTGTCCGGCAACTCGGTGGCGACTTCCTTCTTCGTCCGCCTCAGAACAAAGGGGCGGAGTCCCTGTGAGAGTGCAGACTGGGCTTCGGTATCCGTCGCATCATTCGAGTACAGCTTGAACACACTGCTGCGACCAAGCATGCCGGGGTTGAGGAATTCGAAGATAGACCACAGGTCGCCCAAATGGTTTTCGATGGGCGTGCCACTGAGTGCCAAACGATGATCGGCCTGCAAGAGTCGTGATGCCTTAGCGACCTGTGACGAGGCGTTCTTGATCGTCTGAGCTTCATCCAGCACGACAAAATCGAAATTCGTATCCTTCAGATCGGCAATGTCGCGACGAAGTGTGCCGTAGGTCGTCAGGATGACGTCGTGTTTGGCGAACTCCTCTCGCAACTCGGCACGGCTGGTTCCGGAATACTCCATCGTCGACAACTGGGGTGTAAAGCGTTGAATCTCGTGTGCCCAGTTGAACAACAGCGACTTCGGCACGACGATCAGTGACGGCTTGTTCGCCTTGCGGGTCGCCACATGTTCGAGCAGAAGGGCGAGCACTTGAACCGTCTTTCCCAGCCCCATGTCATCTGCGAGGCAACCTCCGAAGTTGAAGTCCCGCAGGAACTCGAGCCAGCCGAGTCCTTCGCGTTGATACGGCCGCAACTCACCCGTGAAGTTGTCCGTCTCCATCGCGGGGGCCACGCCTTCGAACGATGTGAGACGGTCCCGGAGAACCTGAAACTCTTCATCCACGTCCACCGGGTGCTTCGCGGCGAGGAGAGCATCGATCAATCCGGCTTGTGTGACGGAGAACCGCAGGCTCCCCTCCTGCATCGTTCCCAACCCGGAGATCAACCCGTACTGTTCGGCCCAGTTGTCCGGCAGTATGCCCAGCGACCCGTCCGGAAGACGGATCGTGTTGTCCTTCCGAGCCAGGGCCGCCAACAGTTCGGGGAAGTCGATCGTCTGCCCGTCGAAGTCGACCTCACCGGAGAGTTCGAACCAGTCGATGCCGGAACGAATCTTCAGGTTGGGAGTCCCCGGCTGACGGACCTCGTGACCATCAGCGAGAATGTGCCAACCCCCATCAGCAAGCGTGCGGACGGCGTTGCCCAATTCAGTGACGGCAATGTCGACATCCTGATCGGTGCGTCGCTGATCGAGCCGACGGCGGAATCCGAGTTCCTGCAAAAGGTGCCACGCCTGTTCCTCGAATGCTCTGTCGCGAAGCAGACAACGCCCCGCCTCTCGCTGGACAATGGCCCATTGACGTGATGAGGCGGGCACCTTTGTCCCGTCGTACTCGAACTGCACCCGGCCTGAGAGGCGTTCCTGACGAAACCCGCGCGTCTGCGGCGTTGTCACCGTGAGTAACGGCTTTGGCGCGACGCGGACTTCCTCCAGTCGCAACTCCTCCGGAAGATCGAGTGTCGGCAGATTCGGGAGGTCGAGCAATTGGTCGACCAACTCCACTGCATCTTCGGCTGCTCCCGTCAGTCGCTGGTTCGAGGTCAACATCTTGACCCACGGTTGAGCACCAAAATCCTCAACGCTGAGAATGCGGTTTTTGTAGACGGCGAGTCCGCCCGGCACGAGCAGATCCAGGCGATCGAGCGGGATTCGCTCATCGCCCCGGCGAAGTTCGCCGTCGAGCTTCCACTTGTCGCTGGAGTCGTCACCAGAACCGGTTCCTCCCGTGTCGAGAACAAGGGCCAACTCCCACGGCTCACCCTCATCCCACATGAGAGAACTGCTCCCCTTCTCGGCTGCGTTAAGCATGCGTGTATGGCCGGTCGCACACATCCGTGGCAGAAGCAACTCGCATAACTCATGAGGAATGCGGTATCGAAAGACAGCCGACTGAAACTCGGCCTGTTGAGCGATCCAACTCGACCGTTCGGGTGTGCCTCCGGTGAGATAAGCAAGAATCCGCCGGACGTCGTCATGTTCAATCTCTCCGAGTCGTCCGGGGCGGAGTTTGAGCGGTTTCAGTTTGCCCCATTGACCGTTCGCCCGTCGTTGACGCTGCGACGTCTGCACGACGAGCAGTCCGCACTCCCGGCTCTCGACCGCATCAATCTCGAAGAAGATTTCGCGGTCCCGCTCCTGAGCCTTGGCCCCTTCCTCGGACCCGTTGATCTGTTGCCGCAATTCGACGAGTTGCTGTTCCCACTCCTTCAATTTGCGCGGGGCCGCCTTGGGTGCCCGAGTCGTCGTGCTTTTGGGTTGATAGATCTCCCCGCTGAGCAAGTCTTCCTCGGCATCATCCAGCGAGAAGTCCATCAGCGATGCGAACGTGTCATCCGCGACAAACGGCGGGATTTTGCCTTCACGAGGCGGAGCGGAAAGATAGTCCCCCGCGTCGACGGCCAGCACGGTCGCCCAAAGATGCTTGCAGGAGATGTTGCGGCTGGTCGATTCACTCGCGCAGCTGCAATACATGTTCAGCGTGTCGTTTTGCCGGCTGAGATGCGTCTCGAACTCGGTGCCGTCCCGGACGATGCCGTGCAGGTCCTCAGGTGTGGCGCGGACGATCTCAACCCGCTCAGCCTCCAGATAGGCAGCACCTCGGAAACGAATATCACCTCGAAATTGGCTTTCAAGCAGCCGGGCCAGCGACACAAAGTCCTCCGTGGGAATCTCAATCGGTTCGTCTTTGGTGTTCGGAGTGGCGCGCACACGCAACGACCGTGAGCAGCGCTTCCTGTCCACTCAGTTTCGATCGATTCTGAGTGGCGCAGACGACAAGGTTAGCGGATCAACGAGACGACGGACACCCCTTTCCACCCGGTTTTCACCCGGCCGACCGCTCTCTACAATCCTTGAAGATTCGTACACCTGCACCACGCCGCCCATGTCCGCACCGCCCACCATCCTGTCCGACGATCAAGTCCGCCAGTGGATTACCGAGCACGTCCCCGTCGAGGACTTCGCCGGCAAGCGGGTGCTCATGGTCGTCCCCGACTCGACACGCACGGCTCCCCTGCCCCTGTTGTTCGATGCCCTGTTCAAGCATCTCCGGCCGAATGTCGAGGCGCTGGATGTGATGATCGCCCTTGGCACTCACCCACCAATGTCTGAGACAGCGATCTGCAAGATGCTGGGCATCAGCGAACAGGAGCGACATCGCCTGTTCCTCCAGACACAACTCCTCAATCACGAATGGGACCGACCCGAGAGCCTGACTACGATCGGAACGCTCACGAAACGGGACACGGAAGAGATTTCCAACGGACTGCTTTCGATCGACGTCCCAGTCCAGATCAATCGACACATCGCCGACTACGACACTCTGCTGATCGTCGGCCCCGTGTTTCCGCATGAGGTCGTCGGTTTCTCGGGCGGAAACAAGTACTTCTTCCCCGGCATCTCCGGACCGGACCTGCTCAACTTTTTCCACTGGCTCGGTGCCCTGATCACCAACGTGGGCATCATCGGCGTAAAGGACACGCCAGTGCGTCAGGTCGTCGAAAAAGCGGCGACCATGATCCCCAATGAGACACGAGCCCTCACCTTCGTCGTCGCCCCCGACGGCACCGCACGTCTGCATGGATTGGCCTACGGCACGCCGACCGAGGCATGGAACCAATCGGCCGACCTCTCCGGACAGGTGCACATTAAACGCATGCCGCGACCGTTTCACACGGTCCTCTCCTGTGCACCGCCCATGTACGACGAACTCTGGACCGCAGGAAAGGCGATGTACAAGTTGGAGCCGGTCGTCGCTGATGGCGGCGAGTTGATCATCTACGCACCGCACATGAAGGACATTTCGATCACGCATGGCAAACTCATTGAGGAAGTCGGGTATCACTGCCGTGACTACTTCACTGGCCAATGGGACAAGTTCAAGGACTACCCTTGGGGCGTGCTCGCTCACTCGACCCACGTCCGAGGCACCGGCACCTATGAGAACGGCGTCGAACAATGCCGCGTGAAGGTCACTCTTGCCTCAGAGATCCCTGAGGACGTCTGTCACCGCATCAACCTCGGCTACCGCGACCCGGACACGATTGACGTCGAGTCGTTCGCGAGCCGCGAAGATGAGGGCATCCTGCTCGTTCGCAAGGCGGGCGAACAACTCTACCGGCTCGAAGAAGGAGTCAGCACCGCATGTCCGAAATGAAATTCGCCGTCAAACACGATCGCACATTGCAGGAAGCCCGCGACGTGCTGGAGAAAACGATTGCCGATGCTCAGTTCAAATTCGGCTTCATGATCGACAAGGTCGAATGGAACGCGGACCGGACGCAAGCCGACGTCACCGCCAAAGGCGCGGAAATCAAAGCGTGGGTCGATCCAACGGAGGTACACCTCACCCTCGACATCCCGATGCTCAACAAGTTCCTCGGCGGTCCGATCGTGCAAAACCTCAAGGGACTGGTCGAAGACAACTTCCAGAAGAAACTCACCGATGACTCCGTATAGCCCCACATTTCGAGTGTGGGGCTATACGGCAGCGACCATGAAATAGGCAACATGTCTGACGATGCCATCCAATCCCGTATGACGTTCGCCGTCGAGATTGCTCGACAAGCGGGTGAGTTGATCATGCGGTATTACCAGAACCCTGAACTCGCGGTCGAACTCAAGAACGATGCGTCTCCAGTCACCGTCGCCGATCGTGAGGCCGAACGGCTGATGAGGGAGCGGATCGGTGAAACGTTTCCCGATGATGCAATCCTTGGCGAGGAGTTCGGCGAGAAGGCAGGCACCACCGGCTGGCGTTGGATTCTCGACCCGGTCGACGGGACGAAGTCATTCGTGCACGGCGTGCCACTGTTCGGGACACTCATCGGCGCCGAGAAGGATGGGCGTGCAGAGGTCGGCGTCTGTCGCATGCCTGCACTGGATGAAATGGCCTACGCGGGCAGCGGTCAGGGGTGTTGGTGGCAACAGGGCGACGCTGATCCTGTCGAGGGGCGAGTGACGACGGTCGACAAGTTCTCGGATGCCCTGCTCTGTTATACGTCCTCCGGATACTTCTCCGGTTCCAGTCAGTCCGCGGTCTTTGATGCTTTGCAGACAGGTTGCCGCATCTCCCGTGGATGGGGGGATTGCTATGGTCACCTGCTCGTGGCAACAGGACGGGCGGACGTGATCGTTGAGCCGGCACTCCATCCGTGGGACGCAGCCGCACTGATCCCACTCGTGCGAGAAGCGGGCGGTCACTACCTCGACTGGAACGGCCGTGAATCATTCGAGTCAGGCAACGGCATGAGCGTCAACGACGCCCTCCGAGATGAGGTCCTGTCCATCGTTCAACAACACATAACTTCTAATTCCCATGCGTCCCAGGCGGGACTGGTTGGGGGTGCATAGCCAGATGTCACAACCCATCGAAAACGAACCGGTCCTCAACGAACTCGCGTGGGCACTCGTCGAAGACATCGTCGTCGCAGCCGACGACTTGCGTGTGGAGGTGCATGAACTGTCGTCCGGCGCGAGGGTAATTGACTTTGGTGTCGACGCCCCCGGCTCGCTGGCGGCTGGCATCGCACTCTCCGAAGTCTGCATGGCCGGGCTTTCAGAAATCGAACTGCAACAGGGCACACTCAACGGCATCGGCTGGCCGCTCGTTGTCGTGTCGACCGACGATCCGCTGGAGGCGTGTCTGCTCAGTCAATATGCAGGCTGGGCCGTTCAGGTCGGCAAGTTCTTCGGGATGGGGAGCGGGCCGATGCGAGCAGCTGCCTGTGAGGAGGAGTTGTTCTCACAGTTTGATTACCGCGAAGAAGCCGAGCGAGCCGTCGGCGTGCTGGAGTGCGGCAAGCTGCCGGGCGATGAGGTGATCACGATGATTGCCGAGAAATGCGGCGTCACACCAAACAACCTCACACTGCTCGTGGCTCCCACTGCCTCAGTCGCTGGCTCTTTTCAGGTGGTCGCCCGCTCGGTCGAGACCTGTCTGCATAAGTTGCACGAATTGGAGTTCGACACGACTCGTATCCAGAGTGCAGTCGGCTCTGCCCCGTTTGCGCCGGTCGCAGCTGACGATCTCGCTGGCATCGGTCGGACGAACGATGCGATCCTGTACGGTGGTCGTGTGCACCTGTGGGTCACGGGCGATGATGAGTCACTCGCTGCCATCGGCCCGAAGGTCCCCTCCTCCGCCTCGGACGCCTACGGCGAACCGTTCGTCACCATCTTCGAGCAAGCCGGTCACGACTTCTACGCGATCGACAAGCTCTTGTTCTCCCCCGCAGAGGTCGTCTTCCAAAATATCGACACCGGCAGCGTGCACGTCTTCGGCGGGACGAAAGAGGACGTGATCGCGAAGTCGTTCGGCATCGCACGTTGAGGAGTCAAGTGATGCAGATCGGCGTGCTGGGCAATCGCGAGAGTTGGTACGTCGCAGACATCGACCGTGCCGGTCGTGAACGTGGGCACGTCACACAACGCATCGACTTTCGCAGTCTCACGGCATCGGAGGGATTTGCCGAGATGCCGATCATCCAGGGGGTGGCCGGGGCTGGAGCGACCATCGGGAGTGAAGCCCCGGAACGATCGCAGACCGGGGCTTCCCTACGGTCCATCCCCGGCCACACAGAGTTGGTCAGTCAATGTCAGCTCACTGACATCGATGCACTCATTGTCAGGACGATGCCGCCGGGGTCGTTGGAGCAGGTGGTGTTTCGGATGGATGTGCTCGCGCGATTGGAGACAGCGGGCGTGCTGGTGGTGAATGGGCCGAAGGCGATCGAGTGTGCAGTCGACAAATATCTGGCGACGTCCAAACTCGCAGCGGAAGGGCTGCCCGTGCCGCGCACGATTGTGTGCCAGGACACTGAAGCCGCGATGGAGGCGTTCGACGCGCTTGGGGGTGATGTGGTGGTCAAGCCGCTGTTCGGGGCTGAGGGGCGCGGCATCGTCCGTGTCAGCGACCCGGACCTCGCCTTCCGCACGTTTCGCACACTGGAACGAATCCAATCTGTGCTATACCTCCAGCAGTTCATCGAGCACGAAGGGTACGACATCCGTGTGCTCGTGCTGGATGGTGAGATCATCGGTGCCTTCAAGCGACGGAACACGAGCGACTTCCGCACGAACATGGCCCGGTCTGCCACAGGAGAGGTTCATGATCTCACAGACAACGAACGTGACATGGCCGTGCGAGCGGTGCGAGTGACCGATGCGACTTTCGGTGGCGTCGATCTGCTGTATGATCGCAGCGGTGAATGTTACGTGCTGGAGGTCAACGCAGTCCCGGGATGGAAGGCGTTCGCACGAGTGACCGGAATCGACGTGGCTGCGAAATTGATCGAGTGGCTGAGTTTGAAGACCGCTGCGAAACGATAAATCGAGAAGAGGTAACGTGTGAGTGAGAGCCGGCTGAACGAAATCATTGAGGTCCTTTCCCGGTCGATGCCTCCTGTGTTGCGGTGGGCGGGGGCGATTGGCAGGACGCTGCGGCGGTTTGATATCACGCTGGAGGGGAAGTCGTCCGGGAGTGCAAACACGGATGCACTCACGCTCGCTGACCTGACGATTCAGGAACTGATCGTCGGAGCCCTGCGGGATGCGGACCCGATTCTGCGGACGTGTCGTATCGAAGGCGAAGAGGAGACGGGCGACCTTGGTGCGTTTGCGACCGAGGGCGAATACGTGATTGCTCTCGATCCGATCGATGGGACCAAGCAGTTCCGAGACCGGACGGGGGACGGATACGCAGTGATGTTGCATCTGCGGTCGCGGGAGACGGTGCACTACTCTTTGGTATTTCTCCCGGAAGCTGGTCCGCAGGGTTCGTGGGTCGAAGTGAACGGCGACGTCGTCAAGTGCGGACCGGACGAACCTCGCACGCCGGCGACCGATGTACTCGCTGCCATGTCAGCCACCAACGACACGCGGGACCGCGACGCGACGGGGATTTACCTGATCGGTTTTCAGCAATGGGACGGCGAACGGGCTGATGCGGTGACGGCGACGGGGCTGAAGGGGTACGCCCCGGACGACATGCCGGGCAGCATCTATCCGCTGATGGCGACAGGTGAGTTCATCGGCTCGCTGATCCACACGCCCAACATCTACGACTTCCCGGTCTCGCTGCACATCGCCCGTGCGTTTAGTGGCGATGCTCTTTGGGTGGCGAATGGTGAGCCGGTCCACTTCGGCGAGATGTGGAATGACGAGACAGCTGACATGCTCCGCCTCCCCGGCATCGTCGCCTGCAGCCCTGACCGCGACGTGCTCAAGACCCTGTGCAACCTCGCAGTGGACTGGAACCCGGAGCGGTATCCGTCAAACTGACCTCCCAACGAATCTCATCAGGGCGAAGTCGTTGTCATATCAAGATGCGATCAACGAACTGTGGAGCTGGTTCTCGTCGAACACGAAGGAAATCCGGACCGCGTATGTCAACGGAGATGACCAATGGTTGGATGAGCAGATCACGCCCCGTGTCCAGAAGATCAATGAACACCTAAACTGGGAGATCGGCCCGTACAACGACCCGGATGAGACGTTTGTCCTGTCCCCAACTATTCGGGAGAACATTCCTCTGACACATCTCGCGATCTCCGCTGCGCCAAGATGTCCGGGCTGGCATTTCTTGGCTGCCAAGCCGCCCAAACAGCTACGCTCCCTGACATTCTCGACCGAGACAGGTGAAACGTGTGCCGATGAATGGGCCTATCAACTCACCTCCTACAATCAGGGGGAATTCGTTGATATCGAAATCTTCATGGAACCAACCGCTGACCTGCCCATCGAACAGTTGGACATGTTCTGCGAACTGGTCGTGGAGTCACTTGTTGGTGAAGAGTTTCGCTTGAATCGAATTGGCGATATTACAGCAAGGATCGTTGATGCGATGGAGGCGGTTCCAGGTTTGACCTCAATCCAGTATCTGCCGGACCACCTCGCCGCTGTTCTAACGCCCGCACCGGGGCAGGAATAGCCATTCTCGCGCAGGACTGGAACCCGGAGCGGTATCCCAAAGGGTGACAAGCAATCAGAGCCGCGCCCGTCAGTAAGCGGCCGCTCTCTGGGGTAGAAGACTCCCAGAGATTGTAGGCGACGTGTGAGCGACCCTTCTCCCTAATGGTCGGGGCTCTCAGTTGTTGCCGCGATCAAGAACAGTGAAGAGCAATTACACAGACACGACGGGCACGCTGTCGCTTTCCGTACGAACTGTGTTTGACGCGACGCTGTCTGCGGCGACAGGTTTCTGGGCTTCGACGAGGATGCCGCCCAGTTTGAAGAACCGGTGGACGCGGGAGAGCCAGAGTTGTTCGTGCCAGGGGAGGCCCATCTCTTCGCAGGCTTCTTGGAGTTCCTGACGGTTGTAGGTGCGGCATCTCCAGGTATGGCTGGTGAGGAAGCCGGAGACGGTGTCTTCGGTTGCCAGCAGGAACACGCGGCCGTTGGGGACGAGTACGCGCTGAAATTCTTTGAGGCCGGGGCGCGGATCGGAGAGATGCTCGATGACCCAGCCGCAGGTCACGCAGTCGAACGATCCGTCGGCGAACGGGAGTCTGGTCATGTCGCCGACGACGTAATCCGGACGATCGCTTTTGATGCGGTTACGGGCCCGCTTGAGCATCTGGTGTGACAGGTCGCAGGCGACGATTTCGGTGCTGACGTCGGTTGCACGCAGCAGGTGGCCGAGGATCTGTCCGGCTCCCGAACCGATGTCGAGAATGCGACTGAAACGCGTGACGTCGAACCTCCCTTTGCGAAGCATCCGTCCGACAAGCGGTTCGTGCAGAGAGAGCAGACTCGCGATGGCGAGGACCGAGCCGGCCGGACCGTCGTACAGATCGCGAATGTGTTCCGTGTACTTCTGCCGGCTGAGCTGCCGGATGCCTTTGAATTCGACCAGATTACGCACACGAGATTTGAGCTTGGGGCGATCGGGGCGGGCGTGATTCAATTGTTTCATCCTGGTGAGTTTCCTCGTTCAAATCACTCAGCTCTGAAGTGGGGGACCGGGAGATCTCCACCCCCCCAAAGGCGTGAATCCTTTTCAGATCACACTGACTATATTCGATCAACGTCGAAAAATCTTGTGACTCGAACCGGAATGTCGCGAAGGTGACTTGATCGTGCTGGACGGATTCGACGCGGCGCAAGAGTCGGACAATCCGACGGATTGTTGTTCGCGTGCCGCGGCACCGGTAGAATCATGGATGGTCTCACTCGCAGACCCACCGGAATGCAATGGTCTATTGAACTCCGGTTCATTCTGATTCTGATCATCAAGGTGAGTCGCCTCCGCATGGGCGAAGCAGACGAACGCGCGCACCGACATCCCATCGACTTGCTGCCTGAGATCGCCGGCATCTTGACGAATGGACAGAACGTCTGCATCCGTCGTGACGAACGTGCACTCCTCATCGCAGACGCCACAAGTCTCACGGTTAGGCTGGACAGGACGAATGGCGAATCCCCACGGTCGATCAGCCTGCTGACGCGAGACGTCGCCTCCGCAGCCGACTTTCTGCCAAACATCTCACCCATCGGCCGGCGTTTGATGAGCCGCTGTTGGCCGGGGACGGTGCGTCTCGTCTTCCGGGATGGAGTCGATGCAATGCTGGTCGCTGAGCTCGCGCCAGTTGTCCGGCAACTGGTTCATGACCACAATGGACTCAGCCTGAGTGTCCCCCGTTCCCCACTCTTGCGACGCATTTTGACCAATGTCCCTTTCCCTCTCGTTGGTATCGAGGCGGAGAAAAATGGATTCGGTGGCCAAACTGCCTTGACCATCACGGATTCCGACCCACAATCGATGTTTTGTGAGGCAGAAATCCATCTCTCGGGTGACCAATGGGAGTTGGCCCACTCATCCGGACTCTCGCCGGAAGACGTTGTGCGCATGACCACCTCTCACATTCTGTTCGTCTGCACGGGCAACACGTGCCGAAGTCCGATGGCGGAGGCCGTTTTGCGTCAACTGCTTGCGGAACGCCTCGCCTGCGATGAGTCTGAACTCATCCAGCACGGATTCGATGTCGGCTCGGCCGGACTGGCGGCAGGCACCGGCGCGTCTGCAAGTCCGGAATCTGTGGAGGTTTGCCAAGCTCACGGCCTTGACCTGACCGGGCACTCCAGCCGACCATTAACTGAAGATCTGCTGCTGGCAGCCGACAAGGTCTTCACGATGACTCGTGGCCACCGGGACGCCATTCTGTCCCGGTACCCGGAACTGGAAGAACGCGTCGAGCTTGTCTCACGCAGCGGATACGACGTCTCCGACCCCATCGGGTGGGGCATGGACGCCTATGAGCAATGTCACACCGAGATTACCGAGAGTCTGCGGATTCTTGCGGAAGATTTGACGAAGTAACATCGAGCAAAACATGAAGATAGCCGTCGCCAGTGACCACCGTGGAGTGCGTGTGAAGGAGCAGATCCTCGCGCAGCTTGCTCAGCTTGGGCATGAGACACTCGATTATGGCCCGGAAGGGAATGACAGCGTCGACTACCCGGACTTTGCAAAAGCAGTGGCGAAAGACGTGTCAAAGGGAGTCATCGAGAGGGGGATTCTCATTTGTGGAACCGGGCTCGGCATGTGCGTGGCTGCCAACAAGTTCCCCGGAGTGCGGGCTGTCAACTGTCATGATGATTTCACCGCAGAGATGAGTCGGCGGCATAACAACGCCAACGTCATGTGCCTGTCTGCTGATCTGCTCGGCGACCGATTGCTCAACCGCATCGTGGAATCCTGGATGGCGGCTGAGTTTGAGGGGGGACGCCACGCGAGGCGATTGGAGAAGATCGCGGAGATCGAGGCCGAGTGCTGTCATGAGACATCGGACGAGTGACCGGCTCAATTGATTCTCCCCCCCTGCTCTCGCTATTGTCAGCAGCGATTGCATTGAATGTCAGCTCTCAGGAGGAATGCGCATGGACCCGACATCACTTCGCTACGCACGGACTCATGAGTGGGTTCATCAGGAAGGGGACGTCGTTACCGTAGGCATCAGCGACTTTGCCGTGAAGGAACTGACGGACCTCGTGTACATCGACCTGCCGACCGCCGGCGAGTCGTACGAACAGGGTGAGACATTCGGGGAGGTCGAAAGCGTTAAGGCGGTGAGCGATCTGTATGCCCCGGTCAGCGGCGAAGTGATCGAGGTCAACGAAGCACTGCCGGACAACTTGCAGGCGTTGTCAGATGATCCCTACGGCGAGGGATGGGTCGCCAAGCTCCGCCTCGCTGAAGGGGTGTCGCTCGATCATCTGATGGACCACGCTGCCTACGAGAAACATTGCAGCGAAGCCTGAACCGACACATGCCCTACCTCTTTACGACTGACGATCAACAACAGGAGATGCTTGAGGCGATCGGCGTCTCGAGCATGGAGGATCTTCTCAAGCAGGTGCCGGACGAGATGCGTCTCGTTCGTCCGCTCGATATCCCCCCTGCCCTGACCGAGCCGGAACTCGAACGTCACCTGCGGCAACTTGCAGCGAAGAACATCAACGGCGATAAACGCGTCTGCTTCCTCGGCGGTGGGGCGTATGACCATTTCATCCCTGCGGTCGTCGACGAGATCACCTCGCGCGGTGAGTTCTACACGGCGTACACCCCCTATCAGGCTGAAGCGTCGCAGGGCTCGTTGCAGGCGTTCTTCGAATTTCAAACGCTCATCTGCCAGCTCACCGGCATGGAGGTCGCCAACGCCAGTCTGTACGAAGGAGGCACAGCCGTCAGCGAAGCGGTCTTCATGGCTGAGCGCGTCACTGGCCGTGACAAACGCGTGGTCATTCTCGGCTCGGTGCATCCGCAGTACCGTGAAGTCGTCGACACCTACACGCGGTACCTCGATTGTGAAGTGGTGACCGTCCCCACCGCTTGCGGTTTCGCAGACATCGAAGAGGTGAAACAAGCCCTCAACGACGAAACATCCTGCCTCGTCATCCAACACCCCAATTACTTCGGCTGTTTGGAAGACGTCACTGAATTCGTGCAGGCGGCTCACGATGTCGGTGCACTCGCGGTCGTGAGTGTGAATCCGATCACGCTTGGCCTGCTCAAGCGACCGGGTGACTACGGAGCTGACATCGTCGTCGCAGAAGGACAACCGCTGGGCATCCCACTCCAGTACGGCGGTCCGTATCTGGGCCTGTTTGCGTGTCGTGAGAAGTTCGTCCGCAAGATGCCGGGGCGTCTCATCGGGCAGGCGAAGGACCGCAATGGTCGCGCCTGCTACGTGCTCAGTCTGCAAACCCGCGAGCAACACATCCGACGCGACAAGGCGACGAGCAACATCTGCACCAACCAGGGGCTCCTCGCGCTCCGGGCAACCGTCTACCTTGCCACGCTCGGCCCGCAGGGGTTGAATGAGGTCGCGAACCTCTCCTGTCAGAAGGCCCACTACGCGGCCGACCGCCTCACCCAAATCGACGGTCTCACGCTCGCTTACGATCGTCCCTTCTTCCACGAGTTCACACTCAAGTGCCAAGGCAGCGCGACTGCCCTCCGCGACCGTGCAGCCCAAGCCGGCTATGACATCGGCCCGGAGATTGACGACCAGACCCTCCTTCTCGCCGTCACCGAACAACGCACCCGAGCAGAAATCGACGGCCTCGTAAGTGCTTTATCGTAGTCAGATTCTTACGCGGTCGTGAAAGGCACATCGCCAATCATTCTTTTCTTTCGGCAGACGTGAGCTAAGTGTGTCCATTCCCGTTCAAGTTTCGAAGGAGCCTGTTCCTCCATTGGCACTCTCGAAGCTGAAACAACATTCGAGCAACGGGCGCTAGTCATTCCAAGCATCGGCTGCGGTCCAGCCGATCGGTGACACCCATTCGTATCCTGTTTCTTTCGCTTGAGAGACTGGCTCCTGACGAGCTGTGTCATCTTCCTGCATGGACGTCAAACAACGTGGAGCCGAACCGGCGGAATAGCTGGGGACGATCTTGATCGACCAGTTTTCATCCTCACGCGACTGGTGAATCGGACCTGCAAGAATCCGCAGCAATTCACTCGAAGTGACCGCATGCATTGCGTCCGGACGAAGGTTGATCCCGGGTGAATCCAACTGTGACATCTGCGGCAGCACGTCCTCGGGGATCGCAATCGCAGGATCGTGCTTCCTTGCCTGTCGGAAGAAGTAGCGACTCATGGCAACATCGCCATGCTCCCGCAAGATGACTCCGATATTGTAGTGGGCTGCCCCAGGACCGATGATCTCGGTGAAGTGAAGCAGGCTCTCATCAATCGCTCCAGAATGTCCCAAGGCGACGGCCAAATCGTACCGTACTCGATTGTTGCCGGGGTCATGCTCGAGTGCAGTCGCGAGGGCGGCAACCGCATCATTCCAACGCCGCTGGGACATGTAAACTCGTCCGGCAGCAGCGAGGATCGTCGGGTCATTGAGACGTTCCGTGATGAGTTGATTGAGATACTGAACGGTTTGCCTCGAGTCGTCGGGCAATGAAGACGTGGACTTGGCAGACACGGGGCGGGACGGAACCGGATGAGACGTAGTCGTGCGCGACCCTGACCTGCGGTCGACGGCGCGATTCAAAGAGGTGAGTCGATTACGGCGGTCATTCCCAGATCGATCTTTGGACGAAGAATTCTCCTGATCGTAGTCCGAGATAATTCGGCAGTCGGGATTTGCTCGTTGAAAGTCTCGAATGGCCTCTTCGGTGACTGCTGTGCCACGGAGGCTCACGCCTTCCAGATGGTTCAGAGCTTTCAAGTATCGCAGACCATCGTCGGTCATCCCTGTTCGTTCGACGGAGATGAATCGCAAGTGATTCAGATCAACGATGTCTCGTATCCCCTGATCGTCGATGTGGGTGTCACAAAGCGCCAGCATCTCCAACTTCAATGGACCTCCGAGTTTTCTCACGCAGGCATTTGTGACCTGCGTTCCGCTCAGGTCGACCGCACGCAAGGCACCGTGCTGCTGAAGGAGACCAACGTGATCATCCGTCGCGGAGGTCTCGGTCAGATCAGCAACGAGGAGTTCGCCTTCCTCAGAGAATTGCAGCGCGCCACCGAGAGACTTCAATGCTTCGATCGGATCGGCCAGTGAGTTGAAAGCATTGTCTAATCCGAACTCACTATCTTCCGCGACAGCCACTTCACCATCGCCGGCTGCGTCGGGAAGAAACGGACTCGACGGACCGATGCGTGACTCGTCCGCAGTCTCCTCTGCCTGTTCGAGATACGGCACCGATTCCAGTGAGACGGGCAACTCATCAGCCGATTCGGAATCGCCGATCGGTTGAGTGCCGTGAGCGACAGACGACTGGTTCGTGGCAATCGCCTCGCTGGCGGAGTGGTCCTTGTGAAATCGACCGGAGATATCGGAAACGCATGAACAAACAGTACGAACCGGAGCGGACCATCGACCTTGAGGGGAATGGGATCGACAGCCGCTGATGAGACTGATCATCACCAGCGGCGCGATAGCGAGTTTGAAGCGTCGCATCCAACCACCTCCTGCGGTTGATCTGGCCCCTGACGGCGCGTCGCGCCGGTGGATTCGGGCCCGTTCATCCTTGGTTCGGCGTTCTGGCTTCAAAGATGATGTTCTGAATACGCAGCCCGCCAGAACGTCATTCGTCGCATTCACGCTTCCGACGTCATCCTCACGGGATCGATCGTCGCGTAATCACGCAATTCATGCGAAAGGTGTCCGATCTTTGGGAGAAATGGACCAGAAACGCAAACTGACGCAATGCCATCAACCCCTTCTGACGGCACATTCCGTCGGAGTATTCCCTACAGGTCATGCACTCCCAAGCCTTGCTTATCGTCGAGTTCGATTCTGCTTGGATTACAAAGCGTCCCCCAAAATCGACCGGATATTTGAGAGAGAGATTCCGCCTCGTGTGGCCGGAGGTCTCG
Source organism: Planctomycetaceae bacterium (assembly GCA_020426505.1). Lineage (GTDB taxonomy): Bacteria > Planctomycetota > Planctomycetia > Planctomycetales > Planctomycetaceae > JAHBXU01. Next base: position 16,392 of record JAGQPX010000032.1, read on the forward strand.
AACGTCAAAACTCCGAACTGCCCATGCTCTGAATTCGAGCTGGGTCGTTGATTTCACCAGACTGACTCGCACGACGGCCGAGCATGCTCTGGCGACGCAACCGGATGAAGCATCATGTTCCTCGGGCTGGTCATTCTGCTGAATTCGTTCTTGCCAGTTGATCTGGTTGCGAGGATTCTCCCGCCAGACATAACCATCGCTGAGAACGCTGCTGCGGGAACAGTCGTCGGGCCGCTCCTACACGATGCAGATGGGGATTCAAAGTTCGAGATTGTTGCGGCGATCCCCCAAGGGGTCTTCGGCATCAACGAGCAATCGTCCGAGTTGAACGTCGTTGATTCAGCGTTACTGGACTTTGAATCAGTGAGACGTGTTGTGCTTGTGGTCCGCGAGACTCGCGAGAAGAGCCCAGATCCCTACCGATCACTTTTCGTCGACAAGTTGCTTCGAGATGGTGCGCAGCCACATCAGATCACGCGATTCACAGAGGACACGTCCTACCGCATCTGCATCGTCGAGATTACTGATGTCGAGGACACTCTTCTGGTCGACCGAGACGAGCAAACGCCGACGGTCGGCTCGTACGCAACAGACACCGTTGTTTTTCCGATGCTGCCCCGTCAGTCCGTCAGTTTCGACAACGACCGAATCGCTGTGACTCAAGCCTATCTGGACCGAAGGAGGTCCCGTGGTCTCGATCGCGAAGCTGTTGATCGCAGCACTGTTACCGCAGATGTTACGCCAGAAAGCCAGCCTGTCAGCAACCAAGAGCAGACCTCAAGCATGTTGCCACAAGCAGTCACGGCCATTGATGGGGAAACGTCGGCGACTGTGACTGGTGTGTTGGCTCATGAGACGATGGTCGTCAACCGGATTGAAGAATTCAATGAGAATCTTCCGACGGACAGCTCACCGAACCTGACACCCGGTCGGGATCATCAACGTTCGGCGCTCTGGTGGCTGATTGCAGTACTCGTAATCACTCTCGTGTCTGCGTGCGGCATCCTCCTGTCGCAGACCCTGTTCCATCTTGAACAGACGCACGGCTTCATCCGCCGTTCTCTCATCTTCACCCAGCCACAAGAGGATGTGAGCGTCAAAGGTGTGATGGTCGACACGAGCCCCGCTGTGGACGAACTGCTTGATGAGAGCGACCTCCGGATGTTGGAATCACGAGATGCCTGCACAGCGAGTCAGGATGTCACCGAATTGATGCAACGCTGCCTGTCCGAGCTGGACGCCCCGTCCGAATCCCGTCGCTCGAGTGAATCCGCTCGCGTGATCGAATCCGGAGTGAGCCTCGCGGCATCATCAAAAGGCGTCGGTGAGGGCATGCTGTCTGAAGCGGACGTCGACGAACTGGAAACGGTCCTGCAAGCTTCACATTCCACGACCGTCGACCAGCACTTGGGGCAAACGTCGAAGGAATCAATCAGAAAACTCTGGGCTGAAACGCCGGACAGCGAAATGCCACCGGCGGGTCAACCTGTCACATCAGTTCTAGAGCATCACCAGTCGGCGACACACAGCCAGTCACCAGCGGCTTCGACGCGAAGCAATTCAGGTCCAACGGATTGCTCAGAACGTTCCCGTTTCGACGACGAGAGGGAAGAGATCACCACGACAAGCGATGAAGTGGAACGACTCCAGAAATTGATCCGAAGCGAGTTCGGCATCGAAACGCAAACATCGCGGAATAATCAACTCGACGTGCGGCATCGTTCAAATGAAGTGACGACATTTCACGATGCTGGTGCCAATCCGGAGAAGAACCCACCGTTCGAGATCGACTTGACGGACTTCCGTCATATTGCTGATGCTGCCTGTCAGCACGCCATCCGGACAGCAAAAGTCAATTTGCGAAACCGCCGGTTGCGCGGATTGCTGATGTCAGCATCCCTGGGATGTAGTATTGTTTGCGGACTGGCGGCCATCTTCGCGGTCTCAAACGACGGTGGACGTTCTCTCCTGGTCAGCATGGCCATCATGTCGCTGCTCGGTTACATGCTGTCATGTCGGACAGCAGATGAGACTGAATGACAATCAGCGATCATTGATCGACCTGAAGTCACCGTTCGCCAGATTGTCTGCTGACCCAACTGGTCTGACTTGGCAGGGAGTCCAGCCGAATTGACAGCCGATCGCTATTTGTCAGTCCGACTGGCGAGTTGCTTGCGTGATGTGCGCTTGCGAAGTCGGCCGGCGGCGACTTTCAGCATGTTCCGCAGGTTGATGTGCATGATCCCGGTCTCCTGAAAAAAGGTCCAAAAGGCGCCGATGGAGGGTCGCGCGGGAGTGCAGACGTAAAGGTCTTCGAACTGGGGACGGAAGCGAGTCTTGAAGTGCTCCAGACCGGCCGCATCGAAGACGCCGTTGAGCAATCGCTTGGAGTAGGAGAAGACGTTGCGGATCAGCCAGGCGTCGCCCTCGTTGGGTTGCTCACAGTTGCGGCCGGGGATCATGCACAAACCGACCTGCTGCACACCTTCGGTTATGAGTTGCAGCATGAGTTGATGAATGATGTACGCGACCGTGCCTCGCACGGCATCGGGACGATAGCGGTAGATCTCCGTCGCCCAGCGCCGGCCGCCGGCCATCGGATTGAGAACGACGAAACCCTCGATGCGTCCCCTGCCCTCGTCACTGCGAGCAATGAACAGTCGTCGAAGGCCCAACTCGTGCTCACCGAGGCGACCGACGACGAACCGCATCTCCTGCGATTGGGGCTTCCCTTCCAACGAGGCGTCAGCGACCTGCTGAACCTCGTTCAGCACGCTTGACCACTCATCGGGGGAGAGTTTGCTCGGACGAATCTCTGTGACATGCAGCCCGTGTCGCTGACAGTAGTTGGACTGCCGACGCACCCATTCGTATGGCTTTCCGGCGAACGTGTTGTCCTGCAGATCAACGAGTGCATCTTCGCCGATCTTCGTCGCCTTGAAGTCGTATTCGCGCAGGAGCGGCACGACGTCGGATTGAATGTCGAAGAAGACGGGACGCAATCCGTACTCGCGTGTGAAGCCGATGAACTGTCGCAGAAGCTCTGCGCGGTGCTCAGGTGGTGCGATCAGTCCTCCGCCGCAGAGCAGATGACGGCCGCGGCGGACGAACGAGACGACGCCCTGCCCGTCCGTCGACCAGAACAACTCGCGACTCGGTTCTGTGGCGAGATATGAGTTGTAAACCTGGCCATGTTCAAACACGAACTTCTGCAGATGCTGAAGTGTCTGCGTGACCGACTCGGTCGACAGATCGCGAATCGACGGAGGCGCAACGGAAGTGCGTCGAACCGGTTTGGTAACGCGGCTCTTCTCGAAAGAAGGACGACGCGAAGGAGTCTTCGCCATGGTGGATACAACAGCACTCACTCAAATGGGATCGGACGGAATCGACCCCGCAGAAACGTCCGGACCAATACTGCGAATCGACTTCTGTACTATCCGTGCCGATGTGACCCTTGCGCAAACAATGAGGCTTTCAAGCCGGTTTCTCGACGTGGGAATCTTCGGCCAACCGTCCCCATTCGTACGACAGCTGTAATCGTCACTACATGCATGATCCGAAGATTCCAGTGCGAGCGCGGCTGTGCTTCGGACGCCGTCTGATAAGCCGTCTGACTGATAAGCAGTTCGAGTTTGAAGCAGGGAGCTTTGGCGGACAGATCAACCTCCAAGCCAATTCCTACCCAGGCGAAGCGCGTCCCCGAGATACCATTTGACGGCGTTGCGATCGACACCTATTATGGACGCAGATGTCCGCTTGTCGTCATCCCGATGAGCGACATCAGGAGACTGTCGCAGTGATTTTCATTGTTTGCTACGACATCCCGCCACCGTTGGCTGCCTGCATGTCGGTCGCCAGCAACCTACCCTCCACAGACATGCGACGAGGCAAACATGAGGATTAGTTCTCTGTACGCTTTGTTTGCCTGGTCTCTTTTTGCTGATCGACCCATCTGTTTCGACTCCTCCACAGGATATGATGTCAGGGAGCTCAGCTGATGGGACGTGTCGTTGATCAGGCGATACAGAATGACACAGGAATAAATCGATGAGACGCGAGACTTCTCCGGTCATGCGAGTGATGTTACCCGTTGTGGCGATCGTGATCGCAGTTTCCTCCAACGTCGGGGCGGACGAGCAGCTGGAGTACAATCGCGATGTGCGTCCGATCCTCGCGGATCACTGCTTTGCCTGTCATGGTGCTGACAGTGCGGCTCGCAAGGCGGACCTGCGGATCGATCAGCGAGAGGCAGCCATCGACTTCGGCGTGCTTGTTCCGGGCAACGCCGATGAGAGTGAGTTGATCTCACGCGTCTATGCAGACGATCCGGACCTGCTGATGCCTCCGCCGGAGACTAAAAAGGCACTCATCGCGGAGCAGAAGGACATTCTGAAACGATGGGTGGAAGCCGGAGCGGAGTATCAACCGCACTGGTCACTCATCGCTCCGCAGCGACCTGAGCTTCCATCCGTTCAGAATACCGAGTGGGTGAAAAATGCCGTTGACGCCTTTGTGCTGGCGAAGCTTGAGGAGGCCGGGCTCGCTCCCGCTCCGGAGGAGGAGCCACGTGCCCTGTTCAGGCGACTGCATCTCGACATCACAGGCTTGCCGCCTCGTCCGGAGGATGTCGCGGCTTTTGTGAATGACTATCAGGAGCGAAAGGACGATGCGCTGTCCGACTGGATCGACCGATTGATGGACGAGCCGGCCTGGGGAGAGCACCGGGCTCGCTACTGGCTGGACGCAGCACGCTACGGCGACACGCATGGCTTGCACTTCGACAACTACCGCGAGATGTGGCCCTACCGCGACTGGGTCATCCGGGCGTACAACAAGAACCAACCGTTTGATGAATTCGTCGTCGAACAGATCGCGGGCGACCTGCTTACCAACCCGACGGACGACCAACTTATCGCGACCGGGTTCCAACGCTGCAACATCACCACGAACGAAGGAGGCACGATCGACGAGGAGAACCTCGCAAACTACGCCGTCGACCGCGTGCAGACGTTCGGCTGGGTCTTTCTTGGAACAACGACGAATTGTTGCCAGTGCCATGACCACAAGTTCGACCCGTTCACCATGCGGGACTTCTACTCACTCGCTGCCTTCTTCCGGAATACGACTCAGCAGCCCAAAGACGGCAACGTCAAGGACGGTCGCGGGCCGGTGCTGGTCGTGCCGTCCGAGGGAGATCGTCCGCGTTGGAAGGCGCTCCCCGACGAGATCGCACAGGCCGCGACGGCACGGGATGAACGCAAGGCAGCAGCTCAAACGGTGTTCGAAGAATGGCTCGCCTCCGCCGCCACGGAGTCTCTCGATACCGATGTGCCGCGCGAAGGGCTCGTCGCCCATCTGCCGCTCAACGAAGGCACCGGGAACGCCGTGGCCAACACGTGCGATCCGTCCGAACCGGTCAAGGCAACAGGCGAAGTTACGTGGGTCCCGGATGGCAAGCTCGGCCCTGCTCCGGTCATGAAGCTAGGCGCGACGTTCGAGTTGGGTGATCTCGGTGACTTCGAGAAGGATCAAGCCTTCAGTATCGGCGCCTGGATTCGAGCCGCTCGTGGCGACATCTTTGGTTCGATCATTGCAAGGATGGATGAACAAAAAGACTTCCGCGGCTGGGACCTCGGGCAGCAAAATCGTTCGCTGGCCGTGCACATTGTCGACTTGTGGGACGAAAGCGCCATCAAGGTCGCGACGAAGGATCAGGTCCTCGAAGCGGGAGCGTGGCAACACGTCTTCGTCACCTACGACGGGTCTGGGAAAAGCGAAGGTATCCAGATCTTCATCAATGGGAAAGCCGTCCCGGTCAAGGTTGAGAAAAACACTCTCAAAGCAGATGCGTCGATTCGCACCGAGACCCCACTGCGAATTGGACAGCGGAGCCAGGGGCAAGTGTTCGACGACGGACAGATTCAGGATGTGCGCGTCTACGAACGGACACTTAATGCTGACGAGGTGCAGTCAATTGCCGAAATCGCCCCCTTGCGACGGATGCTCGTGACGTCCGCCGAAGAATGGACCACGGAGCAGCGGAACACCTTCTACGAGTATTACCTCTACAGACACGATCCCGAGTATCCTGCACTGGCGAAGGCGGTCGCTGATCTGGAGGCCGAACGTGACGCCATCCAGTCGCGGAGTGCCGTCACGCACATTCAACAGGAGAAAATGGACTCTCCGGCGATGGCTCATATCCTCACGCGTGGCGAGTACGATCGACCGGCGGAGGAGGTTCGGGCGAACACACCCGCCGCCCTGCATCCCATGAGCGACGGGGCACCACAAAATCGACTCGGCCTCGCCCAGTGGCTCATTGATCCGGCCAATCCCCTCACAGCCCGCGTCACGGTCAACCGCTTCTGGCAACAATTGTTCGGACGGGGCATCGTGGCGACTCCGGAGGACTTCGGTGTCGCAGGAGCACTCCCGACACATCCCGAACTGCTCGACTGGTTGACGATCGAATTCCGCGACACCGGCTGGGACGTCAAGCGGATGTTCAAGCTCATATTGATGAGCAACACTTACCGGCAGTCCCCCGTCATCACCCCCGAGAAACTGGAGCGGGATCGCGAGAACGCCCTGCTCTCACGCGGCCCGCGCTTCCGCATGGATGCTGAAATGGTCCGTGACTATGCCCTCGCCGTCAGCGGGTTGCTGTCACCGAAGATGTACGGACGAAGCGTCAAGCCATACCAGCCGGAGGAGATCTGGAGCGTCGTCGGCCTTCCCGGCGGCGACACGCGTGAGTACGTGCAGGACACGGGCGAAGATCTCTATCGCCGCACAGTCTACAACTTCTGGAAGCGGATGGCACCGCCTCCCAATCTGGAAGCGTTCAACGCACCGAGTCGCGAGTTCTGCACTGTCCGACGTGAACGAACCAACACGCCACTGCAGGCGATGGTGACGCTGAACGACCCACAGTTCGTCGAAGCGGCCCGGAACCTCGCCGAACACGCGCTCGAAGCCGGAGGCGACGACAATGCCCAAACGATCAGCTACATCGGGCAACACGTCCTCTGCCGCGACTTGGACGAGAACGAACGAGCCATCCTGCTGGCCGATCGACAGGAGTACCTCACTTACTACCAGTCGAATCCCGACGACGCAAAGGCGCTGCTTGCCGTCGGCGAATCGCCCGCTGACGAACGACTCGACCCGCCCATGCTGGCCGCCTGGACGATGGTCTGCAATCAGGTCCTCAATCTCGACGAAACACTCAACAAGTAACCCGCGTTGCAATTCACGGGACATCTCATGGATATCTTCAACGATTCTCAGATCATGCAAACTCGTCGGCAGTTCTTCGCCAGCTGTCGCAATCTGCTGGGCGGTGCTGCACTGACATCACTGCTCGGCGGTTCGCAGGCGATGGCCTCAACGTCACAGCCGGTCGGACCGCACTTCCCTCCCAAAGCAAAGCGGGTGATTTACCTGCACATGGTGGGCGGTCCGTCGCAGATTGACCTGTTCGATTACAAGCCGGTCATGCAGGACTGGTACGACAAGGAACTTCCGGACTCCGTCCGTATGGGCCAGCGGCTGACGACCATGACCAGCGGGCAGGCACGATTCCCCGTCGCTCCCTCGCGGTTCAAGTTCTCGCAGGCTGGCGAGTGTGGCATGTGGATGAACACCGAGTTGCTCCCCAATCTGGCGAAGAAGGCGGACGACATCTGCTGGATTCGCAGCATGCACACCGAGGCGATCAATCACGAGCCGGCCATCACCGCATTGCAGACGGGCAACCAGGTCACCGGTCGACCGTGCCTCGGATCATGGGCGTCCTACGGACTGGGCTCCGACAACGAGAATCTGCCGGCCTTCGTTGTTCTGGTCGCCATCCCCAGCAACCGCGAGCAGGAGCAAGCCATCTCCGGCCGTCTGTGGAGTGCGGGCTATCTGCCAGGCGAGCATGCGGGCGTCTCCTTCCGCAGCAAAGGGGACCCGATCCTGTACATCAACAACCCGCCGGGAGTACCGAGCGATATTCGCAGGCGGTCGATCGAAAGTTTGAACAAGCTCAATGAGTTCAACTACGAGACGATCGGCGACCCGGAAACGTACACCCGCATGCAACAGTACGAGATGGCCTTCAAGATGCAGTCCAGCGTGCCGGAGCTCACCGACATGAGTCAGGAGCCCAAGCACATCTTTGACCTCTACGGCGAGAACGCGAAGAAGCCGGGCAGCTTCGCCAACACGGTCCTGATGACACGCCGGTTGGCCGAGCGCGGTGTGCGGTTCATTCAGGTCTATCACAACAACTGGGATCACCACTCCAACGTCGGCGGTCGCATGCCCGATCAATGCAAGGACGTCGATCAACCCTGTTACGCACTCCTCGAAGACCTCAAGCAGAGAGGCATGCTCGATGACACGCTCATCATCTGGGGAGGCGAATTCGGCCGCACCATATACACGCAGGGCAAACTCTCAAGAGAGAACTATGGACGCGATCATCACCCCCGCTGCTTCACCATTTGGATGGCAGGCGGCGGCATCAAGGGAGGCACCATCTACGGCGAGACCGACGACTTCTCCTACAACATCGTCCGCGACCCCTGCCACATCCGCGACTTCCACGCCACCATCCTTCAACTGCTGGGCTTCGACCACGAACGTTTCAACTACAAATTCCAGGGCCTCGACCAACGTCTCACCGGCGTCCTTCCAGCGCGCCCCATCCCGGAACTGCTCGCATGACTCAACGCGACGGCCTCCCGCCGGCATGTCCGCCGAGCAGACAAGACCGTCTGTCGATCACATGCAGTTGCTCGCCAACAGGGGAAGCTCGCCGAATTGGCTCCACCGGACGCGATGACAAGAGTGTCCCGATCAGGTTTCCGCGACCGCACAGATTTGTTATTCTCTCCGATGCCCGGCCAGCAGCAATCCGCTGACCGGCTCGATGAGACTCGACAAATGGCGATTTGCTTGTCGAACACATCACTGCTGAAACATTTCATGCACCCGTAGCTCAATTGGATAGAGCATCGGTCTTCGGAACCGAGGGTTGGGGGTTCGAATCCCTCCGGGTGTATTCCGACCACAAGCGAAACGCTGGGGAATGCTCATTTCCCGGCGTTTTTTCATGCCCCGCTTCAGTTGCCTGCGAGCCCTTACTACATCTTGCGGTCATCTTCTGCACACTGGGGAACACACCGGCGCGACTGGCTTGCTCAAAGTGGCTTTCCCGGACCTTGAGGTAATGCTTCCGAGCAGTTCTCTCGGAGTTTCCCAACCACTTGCAGACGACATGCAATGGGAACTCCGCTTCCAGTTCTGTTTGCCGACTGGAACGGCAGTTTTGGTAGAACCGTGGAATCTCATCAGTGATCCCAGCCCGGGTGAGAATTCGCAGCGTCTCGGTTCGGAGGTTGCTGTCTTCGTCGATGTCTCGGAAGACTCGATCGTCGTTCTCTGGTGCCAGTTCCTGGGCTTCCAGCAGGTACGGCAGCAACTCTGCGAAGATCGGCACAACCCGCTTATCCTTGCCGCAGTGTTCTGTCTTTGGGCTGTGTACGATGAATCGATCCTGATCCCATAGGAAATGACTCCAGCGAAGCCCTGCAAGCTCAGACGGGCATCTGAGGCCACCGTAGCGAGCTAGTGCGATGATGAGCCGATACTTTGGATTGGCTGCATCCAGAATCTTCGTTGTCATTTCCGGAGTGATCTCGAAGTCTCTGCCCTCATCCACCTGCTCGGGGACAGAGATGCTGGCGAGCGGGTTGACCTGCATCAGTTCATTGGCAACTGCAAATGCGAAGACCTGCCGAGATGTCTTCACGATCTTGTGAACGTAGTTCTGTGACAGTGGTTCCCCGTTCTTCTTTTTCTGTCGCCTGAGCCACTTCAGGAATCGTTCTCCATCACCGGCGGTCAACCCGGTGATCTCTTCGCATTCGGAAAAGTAATTCCGCATGAATACGGTCTGGTTTCGGTATCGCGTGACGGTGCGCGGCTTCACATCGAGTTCTGCAAGGTATCTCTGCACCAACGACGCAACGGAAACTGTGTCAGTCTCCTCCGAGTCCACCGCTGGCTCGATGAGGCCGAGTTCTTCCAGTCGTTTGCGGACAGCCGGTTTGGTTGACGCCACCCACTTGGCGGTTGCTGGTTCAATCCCAGTCCCGCTCAGTGCTGCGGCTTCGAGTTTGCCGATGTAGTGGCAGTATGACTCGGCTTCCTTTTTCGCGGGCTTGCCGATCCCGATGGCACGTCGGGCTCCATCTGCCAGGACAACCTGAATGGCCTTCGAGCCTGTCGGCTTTGTGCGGATTGTTGCCATTGACTCAAGCCTTTCGTTTCTTTTTCACATGAATCTCAAAGCCCAGATTATCCAAAAGCACCTCTGCGGCTTCGATGCTGAGGCCAGCCTTGCCAGCCATCACCTTGCTCAGTTGACTCTGACTGATGCCCGTCTGTTTCGAGATGACGTAACGGCTTTTGCCTGAGTTCTGAATCAGTTCTCGAATCTGTTCAAGTAGTTCGCTGTCGCCCATTGCTTTCACCATAAGACAGTATCGGTAGTGCTGTCTCTAAATTCAAGCAACTCTCCGAAGGATTGTCCATCAATATGGAAAACCCAGATTCTGCTACTCAATTCTCTGAGGCCTCCAATGTCTTAGAGTGTCAGTGAAACCTCAGTTTCCCAAGTGGTTCCGATGGGTTTCACTGACAGCTAGTTAGAAAGCAGAACAAACTCACGAGTAGGCCTGCCACCATGCGGTCCCGGTGGCACGTTCCGCCATTGTCCCAGCCCCGATGAAACCAAACTCTGAAGCATCACTTCCGCCTCTTCGACTGTTCTTGTATCGCGGCGATTCGAGACGAGGTCACTCGGACGAGCAGTTCCACCACGCAATCGAACCCACTCGGCCAGTGAACGAATCTCCCGTTCTACTGCTGATTCGGAAAGCAACGTCTGAATCCTCACTGTTTCAGCCTTGAACCACTCGGCGACGGCGATACCGGCTGCCATTGATTCGAGGTCACACTTCCTCGGGTCGACGTCGTCAGTCATGACCCCACGTATGCAGTGGAACACCAACGCCAGGCGTGCGGCAACTTCTTCAAGCTTCGACCACGCCGCTGCCAAGTCTCCCGTCAGCCCTGATTGTTCGTCGCCGGTGGAGTTGTAGTAGTCGATGAAAGCAGACCGGGCATCATCCGTGAGAAACACCAGCACTGGTGTCTCGTTGCCGTCACGATCGAGGTCTGGCTGCAATCCGGCCAGACGCTCAACAATGTCAGCGAACGCCTGTTCCTGCTCCTCGGGAACATCATCGTCCGTCCAGCGTTTTGCCCGTCGAGGTGGATAGGCCATCAGCAATCGTGCAGCCAGTCCGTTCTCTCGATGCTCGTCGCCCAGAGCACGAGTCAGAATTCCGGGTTGAATCCCCCCACAAACGCTGACGGCAGGACTCTGTACGAACAGCGTTCGTGGCTCTCCTATTTTTCGATCGACAATCAGCGACTCGCCGTTGTAGATGCTCAGCCAATGGGCGACGTCAGCAGATGCTTTCCCTGCTTTGCTGTATTTGTCGAAACCGCCAATCCATCCGACCAACTCGTCACGATGCAACACAACGCCTCTTGGATTGTCCTGAAGAATAGGCACCAGAGCTTCGATTGTTGTGTCCGAGACGAGACATCGCCTGCAAACTGGACGTGCCGGTTGTGTTGGGCGTGTTCCTTCACCGGAGTTCTCAAAGGCCTTCAGTTCTCGCTTGAAGTTCGCAAGTTCATCACTGAATGACGCCATCTCCGAGCAGTGCTGCCGAATTTGTTCCTGCTGTCGTTCCTTCAATGACTTGATGACTGCCCGAAGTGGCGGGGACTTCTGAGTCCCACTGTCGCCTACTAGGGCCGTCCAGAGAATCGGCGGGGTGAACCAGCTACGTTTCACACGTAGTCTCCGAGCATTCCCGATGATGCCAGCACAAACTGTGAGCACTGGCAGAGCCACAAATGATTCATCGCATCCAATAGAACGTGCCACGCTCACGATATATCCACGAATACCCTCTGGCAGGACATCCACTGGGAATGGTTGAAAGTCAGGGACGTGTTTCAGTTGACGCGAACCTGAGACTGTTTTCGGCCCAGTGTCAGTGAAACCCCCGTTTTCTTCGGGGTTCACATAGGTTTCACTGACAGTAGTGGTGGAACGATGCTGCGAAGGCTTCTGTTTGAGACTCATTGATCAGCCCTTCCCATGAATGAGACTGGGGACGGCTGACGCGAATGCCGTGGTTCGGACGTAGTTCGGTACGTGAGGTACGTGTATCATGTGTTTGTCATCCTGTGACGGGGTGAATGTTCCAGCGTGTCGACCATGCCCCGGTCGACATTGAATCGAGAGAAGCGGGACCGGTCTTACGCCGTCCCGCTTTGGATTCCAGCTCAATCGATTGGCCACTGCGGCTGAGCCTCCGGTGGCTCGCCATGAGCGACGACGTGCTGCACAGTCGTCTCAGGTAAATGCAGCTTTGCAGCGATCTCTGCGACCGAGTCGCCGTGCTGCTGAAAACGGTGGATCTCGTCGATGATGGCTTGACGTTCATCAGGCGACATGGGACACCTCCTTCCCTTCCGTCCGCTGTTCCTGCTTGCGGATGTAGTCCTGCAAGGCATTCAGGCTGTACCTCACGCAGTTCCCGATGCGAGTCACAGGAATCGGCCCACGCGGTGTCGTGTGCTCCCAGAGTTGTCTCTCTGAGATACTGAGAAGCTTTGCGGCTTCTCTCGGCTTGAGCAGAAGCCGCTGCTCATCGATGTTGACTGTCGCCATTGCTTTGTCCTTTCGCAAAGAAACAAGTGGTCTTTGCAAAAGGCGTGGTGTCTGAAGATTCGTCAGACGGACAGCACAGACAGCCACATTGAAGCGACGAATTGCAGGCTATCGCAATTCGTTGTGTGTCTGAAAACCAGCAAGGAGTTTCAGACAAGCCATTTCGGACAACTACTTGTACTCCGGCTGTCGGCAGGCTGCGCATTCACCCCACAGCTTGTCTCCGGGCAGAAGTGGCTGGCCGCACTCACACTTCGAGGTATCGCCCTCAGGAGGTTCATCCGCAGCTTCAGCGACCGTCTCGTCGGCTGATTCGATGATGGCGTCTGCGGCGGACTTGTCCACGTGTTTTAGCCACTTCAGCAGAGTAGATTCGTTTCCCGATCCGGCAAAGGCGTTGGCATACAACTGCCATCCTTTTAGACTGCCTCGCTTTGTAAACTCCTTCTCAAAGAACTTCGTGACGTGGTTCTTCTTCCCTTTCGAGTAATTCAATTCCAGTCGCTCTACGATCTTGTTGAATCCCATAGCCTCTGGATTGCCGACGTATCCATTTTCATCGAGATGATGCTGTTTCAGCATCTGGATGATGTGGGGAACACTCGCAAGGTACTCCCGCGCTGCCTTACCTTTCTCAGACTGAGCTTTACCTCCCTGCGGTTGGCGTCGCTTCGTGATCGCGTCGCCATCCTCCTCGATGAGCGACATCGACCCATTCTGAAACCGAAGCAAGCTGTGTGCCTCAGAGTGTTTTGAGGCCACCGGTGTGGTTACTGTGCCCTCCGCTTCCTCTGCCTTCTTTTGCACGCGCCTGAAGACTTCGTCGAGCCGTTCATCAACGTGACGCCGATCGTATTCAACCGGGAGTTCGCAGTGGTGGAGCACCATTTCAGACGGACTTCGCCTTGGGGGAAAAACGCATCGGTTCTTCCTATCTTTGGTTTGGACTTTCGATGCTTCTTCGTTCTCCAATTCCCAGATTAGGTATGACTCGCGTAGCAAGTCTCCCCGACGTATCACCCATTGCGGGCAGTTCTTCGCCTCGATGCCAGCGTAATCGAACAACTTCCCGTCTTCCTCATCGGAAAACAGATTGTCGGTTGGCCCACCAGGGTAAGCACGAATCTGTCTGAGCGCAAATGCGGCCTTGGATTGAGCCGCATCCAGCGCTTGGTATCGTTGACGAAATTCAGCAGCGAAATCAAAATCCCGATCCCGGATTGCTAAGCAAAGTCTGCGAAGATCAGTGGGCGTTCCGGTCAGTACAACCTCAAATTCACCCTGGGCATCCAATGATCGAGCGAGAGCCTGTCGCGCTGCTGAGAACAGTTCTCGGGTCGAGATAGCCATTGGCCACTTTCCTGCGAGTGGCGTCCTGCGAGGAGAAGTAAGAACGCGGCAAGCCATGCAGGACGGTCGGCTGTTCGCTTCCGGGAGCTACCCTTTGCTAGCCACGTTCAAATTCATTTTAACGAAATGTCGCGTGTGGTGTATACTGATGTTCAGATATGAGTTTTTGAGCCGCACAATAGAAGTTGATTCCTTTCGAGGCCCCACGCGCGATCGCTGTACTCCAGAATTCTCCTGATGACCTGTATCTCCAACCCAATTCAGTCTTGCCCTAACACACTGTGCCGCTGGCGCTACGGTCGGATGGCTACGAACAAACGTTGTGAGGAATATCAGTGGTCAATGCGATCGCGTTTCACGCGCCGGAGACGGGTGAGGGGGGCGGGTGTATAGCATGCCGATAGACACCATGAATCGGTTGACAAGTACTCCCCCTCCTTCAGAGAAGCACTGCCACGCCTGCGGTCGGCTGCAACCCATCGACCGATTCCGCCGTTATCGAAAGGGGCAGGACTGGCCGCGCCACAATGACTGCAACGCGTGCCGGAACCGGAAGGAGCGGGATCAGCGTCGTCGCCGCAGACTTCGAGGCACCCGTGAGAAGCTCGATCACCTTGCTGGCGAGCAAAATATCAAGCGGATCGGTGCGACCGTTGAGGCGATGCAGACCGCATGCGGTGGTGTACAACGCATTGCAGAAGATGTGGCAGAGCTGATTCGCACAGGCAGCCCCACCGTTCGATCCCGTCTGTATCAGGGCCTGATGACTCTTCACATGGCGCACGATGAATCGCAGGCACGCGAAGCCGAACGACGCCGGCAGGACTCTGTTGCGCTCGCCGATGCCGCTCAGAATCAAGCCTTGATCGTCACCAGCGAACAACTGCTGCGGGAGTTACCCCCGCAGCAACTGCGTCCGATTGTTGAACGGCTCAACCAGCGTCTGGAGAGATCAGAACCAATGGATGAGGTACGGACAGGTTGCCCAGCTTAGATCCGGGATTGTAGAAACTCCGCGATGGATACTTACATATCGCCAGCTTGCCGGTGGTTATCAGAACGCCGGTGACCGTCTGCTTTTGGACCAGAAGGCGGATTCGCTCCTGAGCGTCGTCGAATGAGCCGACCCGGAAACTCGCCGCATTTGACGACGCGCTCGCGCCGTGTCAGCAGGTCACGTCGTCCGTTACTGAGCCGACGTCCAATTCAACGACGATGCCACCAAGCAAGGCGTGTCAGCAGATCATCCAAGGTTGCCTTGGCGTGTCGGTCCGATGCGCGCAAGCAATCGTCATTGATGACACAGGAGTGCTCGTCGAATGGCACGTAGTTCTATGCAACCCTTCCAGCCCGGCATGTACTGATCACCCGCCTCGCGGAGCAAAGCAGACAAACGTTGCGCCGAAGCACGTATCCAATGCGCAGGAGAACTCCGCAGGCATCCGGTTCAGCTTGCCGTACAACGCCTGATAGCTGGCCGCAATCGTCGGGGTCGGCAGCGCTTGATCGGCTTGAAAGGCGGCAAACACACTCCGTCGAGAACCAGCCACCACCTGCACCATCAACGCGCAAACCGCGTCGAGACACAGCTTGCGCAGCTGATGATTCGCCGCCACGTCCTCATGCAAACGGGTCCAACTTCGTCCCGGAAAAGTCCATTCGATGACTCCCCGCACCAACGTCGCCAGCGGACTGACCTTGATCGCCGCCTCGAATCCGTTCCGATCCATCCGTACGCCTCCCTGACAAAAACATCCATGTCTCGCCCGCACCAGAGGTTACAGAGAAAATGTCCGATGTTGAAAGGGGTGAATGGCCAGTACGTCGTCCAATTGATCGCAATGACAATTGTCGCCTAACCTTGGCCGGGATCGGTTCGAATCCGTGGGGTCACGGTGTTCTGACCAGTCTGGGAATCACGTTTGTTCTGTTTCCCGCGCATTGAGCTGGAGCTTCACAAGAATCTGGCAAGACGGCTCATATCCATTCTCTTTAAGTCCAAAGCAGCGACGCGCCGGACTGTTGACTGACACTCGAGGCTTGCCGGTGTCTAGTGCGCACAGCGACCATCCAGGAAGGCCTGAGATCCCTCTCCATGGCAACCCAATACGAGGGAGCAAGAGCAAACATGGCGCTGATCCGATGGTGTACTACACGAACATTTCGCCTTGCGTACGGAAACCAACATACGAAAGTGCTTTGTCCCGGTACATCAGATTCACGCCACTGCTACTTTCCTCTGGACCTTCTATTCCAATTACTGGGTCGCGGTTACAGCCACACGAAAGCCCAAGTGACTGACCCGGCGCGACTGGACGCACCTGCTGCGGTCCGCCGACCGGCAGTTCCAGGAGGAGTTGCTCCAGCTCCCTCCCCGGCGAATCCGGCTCGAGCCCCCCGACGAAACCAGCGGATCGCGTCCACCCGGTAACTTCTCGATGTAAACATCCCGGCACCACTCCCAAACGTTGCCATGCAGATCGTGCAGATTCCAGGAATTCGCTCGTTTCAACCCCACCAGGTGAGCATATTTCTCGCCTACGTCATCCGCATTGTCACTAAACCAGGCGTAATCCCCCAATCGATTCGCAGTCGTCCCGAAGCTGAATGCACTCTCCGTCCCGGCCCGGCAGGCATATTCCCATTGCGCCTCCGTCGGCAGCGCAACCTTCCAATCGCTCGGTAAACGCCCCCCGCGTCGCTCCCGGGTCGTGAGCTTCTCGCAAAAGGTCATTGCGTCTTCGTAGTCGACGTACGACGCCGGATAGTCCCCACCGGCTTTGTAGTAATCCGTGCTGCCGTGCTCGACTCATGGCTCCGTCCCCATCACAGCCTTCCACTCTCGCTGCGTGACCTCCGTCCGTCCCAACCAGAATCCTCTCGTCAGGGTCACATGCACCTGGGTTTCGTCGTCATGACGGTCCGCCTCATTCTTGGGACTTCCCATCTGAAAACTCCCTGGCGGGCACCAGCAGAACTTGATCTTCAAGTCGCCGCCGAAACCACGAACCTCACCCGCCCTCAAACCTTCCATGCCACTCGGGACGGGCATCGGCGTGGGCACAGACATGTCGCTAGATTTCAGTGCATCGCGGAGATAAGGGACGAACAACCGGGCGTTGAGCTGACCGTCGAGAAACGAACGGGTGTTGCAAAGCAACTCGCGATCGGCTGGGCTGGAAGACTCAGTCTTTTCGAGACGGGCAATGAGTTGATCACGTAGATCGTCGCTGAATGCGGCAGGAAGTTTCTGATTTTTCAGATTCGTGATCAGTGTCACGACGTCTCCCGCTCTGACCGCCAGCGGCAGCGCCTCAGCAGACTTGGGACCAAACCAGGCCGGAGACTGTTTCATGTCTCCGCCTCCAGTCCGTCTCATGTCGTCAATCCACCGGTTCACTCCGTTGTGAACGAAGTCAGCAACGGCCCGCATGCGGACAAGTCCCTCATCATCGGCTGGGGCACCTCCATCGAGTGCATCCAGCAGCGTCGCCGTGAACACGCCGTGTCCGCAGCCTCGCAAGCCGGTGTACTCATAGCTGAATTCGCCGACGTCACATGATGTGAGCTTGGCCTGTCCAGTTGGCTGATTGAGTGCTTCGGAGAATGTGTCATTCATCGCGGACGAGGCCTTGGTCGAGATAGCCTTCTCCGGAGCGAACGAAACCTTCTCCTGACAGGCATCGACCAGAAACAGCCGATGCCCCGCGTCCGAGAGTTGCATCTGCTCTTCGATCGACTGCAAGCGGATGGCGGTGTCCGCGAGGAGATCGCGAAGTCCGTCTCTCGGCATCACGTACGGGACGGTGCCGTCATCAAATCCATGCGATGAGACACTGACGACCAGCAGATTCGAGTCCTCGCTGGCCGCCCTGCGAACACCGATCAATGCCTTCAACAAATCCGCTTTCCTTGCTTCGATCACATGCACACCGAGCCTTTTCAGTTCGGTCAAATGCTGGGTGACCAGTTCCGCCGAGGGAGCGCCGGAGAGGGCGATATGACAGTTGACTGCGCGGATCAATTTCAGTCGCACAGCAAACAGGTGTGCCAGCTCGACGGCATCGTGCACAGCAAAACGGAGGGGCGGGATGTTCGGGTCGTTCGAGAACTCATTGATGCCGACAAACATCGCTGCATTGCCGCTGGGGGCTTCATCAGCGACTGGTCGAAAGACAGCTGGGGACGTCGCTGCGCTCGATTGGTTTTCGTCTGCATGGACAAATGGAACACATGACAAGAAGACTGCGCACAAGAGAGCCCACCGATCGAGCATGTCACACTTCCCCGATCGAGATGAAGTTCTTTGGTAACGTACCGGCATTGTCGACCTCCCGCAAATCCCGCGACGATGTATAGATTTGTCAATCCCCGGGCGTGCTTTGAGAGCAAAAAACACGGCCACTCGCTGACTCATCTTGACGAATGGCATTGTTCGTCAGGTAGGTGCTGAGGTCGCCTCTTCTTGCCACACGAAGCGGTCGCAATCGATCGGGGACAAACGTAGCTCTTGGCTGCGAGTGCCTTCTCTGAAGAGATCCCATTCATCGGAAATGACACCATTATTGTGATAACCATCCGGTATCCTGTTATGTGACCTCCATTGCCAAGGTTCGCTTTGCAAATAACTACCTCCCCATATTACACGGCATCCCTGATGATGACGTGCTTACCGCTATAGCCCTTGCACCCTTAGACGCCTGCACCGCCCTAGCGCCAGAGACACACGACATACATGCTAACACGCGCAGGTGTCGCCTCGTCATATCATGCGAGAGTACTACTATCTCCAGATCTCTCGAAACCTAACTGAAAGTTCGTACGCGGTTAGGTCCCCTTCTCTAATTCCAATCATCTGAAACATATCCTGGCCCGCCATCACGTCAGGTATGGGGAAGGTTGCATCCAGACGAGGAATGTCATTCTCCCAGTAGAAGAAAGTGAACCAATCCTTTTCCACCCCCCAGAAGGACACATTCGCAAATCCAGATTCGCCTGGAGCCAGCGTATAGTGAGCTATGTTCTGGCCTTGATCCACTTGCAAGCGGGTTCCACGTTCGTAAACTTGCAGATCATGATTCGAGAGGATCGGAGTTCCGTTGATGGTTAGAGACACATTCCAGTCACCCGCATCGCTGACTGGAAAGTCATTGTCCCCGTCCTTCGTGGCATTGAGATAAAAATCGACAACAATCTCACGTTCCCCAATCTCCTGCCGAATGCTGTCAATCACATCAGAAGTGATCTGCACACTTCCGGTTTGTTCGTTTGTAGTTCCATAGGAATGTACGCCGACAATCTCTGGAACCCACATCCACTGCCCACCAATTCTGCGGTGACGCACAAGAAAGTCCGGGCCACCCGAATCACCTGTACTATGTTCAGCTTCACCCGATCTTATCTGATTGATCAAGTGGTCTCCAACTCCAGCTGCATGGGGATATTGGGGAGCATTCGCAGGGATAAAGTCTGGAGGATCATGATTTACAAGTTCGAAGCGTGCGTAACCAAATGTCCTCTTATCGCCGCTGGTGCCATCATTATTAACACCATACCCAACAGTCAAAAGTGTGATCCCGTCCCACGGGCGTATTGAGCTCAACACAGCGCCGGTTACGTTGGTGACACTCGAAGTTAATTCCAAAAGGGCTAAGTCTTTCCCTCCAAAGCTGGCGCGGCCGATAACGCGAGAAACGGAATATGGCGTATTTTTCACGTTGACTTCAAGATTGGCAGAGGAGTAAACGTTTCCACGCTGGTCTTCGACGACATGTGCTGCAGTCAGAACGTACCTATTTCCGCCGTAGGCGAGGACGGTGCCAGTCCCCATAAACGCGGTGCTCTTCGCTCCTGCAAATGAATACGTGAGGTTGATCTTCGTAACCGAGTCCAGGATTGTCTGAGGTGCTCCCTCACCATACTGGCCAATCAAATAGTCTTCCGAGATTGTACCTCCAATTATGTTATGTCCGGGCAGAAGTGGCGATGAGATGTGATTCGTCTCTTCGCGTTTGCGAGACTGGCCGATGAAGCCGGAAGTGTCTCCGTCGAGCAACGTAACAACAGTGCTTCCATCCTTCTTTATGACCCAAAGGTCACCATCACGCAGATCGAATGCGGAAACGTCGCTCTCGCTGCTGACACCATTGATGCTTAACACGCCGTGTTCGCGTAAGGCGAACACATCGCCATCGGAGCTGAGTTTGAAGCTGACGACATTCCGTTCAATCTGCTCCCAGCCATTCGACGTGGAATTCTGAAGGAGTC
>JAGQPX010000229.1 GCA_020426505.1 Planctomycetaceae bacterium
GCTTCCTGACGGGCGCGGCTGGTTAACGCACTCAGATTTCGATCCAGACAGATCACTCCATTGAGAGTTGGTTCCATGCTCTGCCGATGTGTCTCGCTCTCGATGCTTCTGTTGCTGGCAATCGTGAGCAATGTGAGCTTCGGCCAATTCGATGAAGAGGGCGATCTCATCCCCGGATTGTTGGGGACAATCACCGCGGGTGATGTCACCATTGAACGAATCGATGTCACCCTCTCGCACGACTGGGGAACCGCGACTCCCGAGGAGCGTCTGCCACTCGAGCCGTTTACGGTCAACTGGCAGTCACAACTGTTGTTGCAACAGGAATCGGCGTTTCAGTTTCATGCGTACGTTCAAGGAGCCGTCGACGTCGAGATCGGCGGTGAGTCGGTCCTCAGCGGAGCGTCTGAGCAGCCGGGGTGGATCAGCGGCGAGTCGGTCGAGTTGAGCTTCGGGTTGCTGGAGTTGGAAGTCACCTTTCGCAAGACTCAATCTTCTGCGCAAGTTCACCTGTTCTGGTCATCCGACACCTTTCCTCTGGAGCCGATTCCGCCTCATCTGTTGTTTCGTGATGAGGGGCGACCGGACCTCGCACTCAGAGAACAAGGACGACAGGCGTACGCGGCACATCGCTGCAATCGGTGTCACCGCCGTCAGCACGAACCGGTCAGCCCGGCGGCTCCATCGCTGGAGCATGTCGCCACGAGCGTTGACCTCGATTGGTTGATCGACAAGCTGCTCAACCGTGATCCCGCAGCGGCTCATTCCCGCATGCCTTCGTTCGAGTTCACAGCGAAGGACGCCCAGGCGATCGCAGCCTATCTGAAGAGCGTCTCGCAGCCGGTCGAGATCCCCCCACTGCTGGAGATCAAACCGGGCAAGAAGGAACCACCAGATGGAGATCGGCTGATTCGTTCGGTCGGTTGTCTAGTATGCCATACGGTTGGCGGCATCGGGCATGACCGAGCGTTCAACGGGGGCGATCTGACTCACATTGGATCGAAGCGGTCCGTCGACTGGCTCGCACACTGGTTGTCCGACCCGGCGAAGCTCAATCAGGATCACCGCATGCCGGTAATCAAGCTCTCGGATGCAGAGCGCGTTGCTATCGCCCAGACGCTCGCATCGTGGAAGGCGGGAAACGCCTTGAACAAGGCACCCGTGTCGACCCCGACGGATGAAGAGCAACTCCTCCATCATGGGCGTGAACTCGTCACAGCGGCTCGATGTGCTGCGTGTCACCGCATCCCAGATCAGATGGCGGACCTGACGAACGTCCCCAAACTCGAAGGTAGCAAGATCGATTGGGACCGTTCATGCGTGACGAGCAACTCACGCGAGAACCTTCGTCCACTCTACAGGCACGCCAACGTCGAGGCCTTGCGGGCGTATCTCGAATCACGACCGGGAAGACTCACACCGCTCAATCAATGGGCACGCGGACGGCAGGTGCTCGAACAACGCAACTGCCTGTCGTGTCATGAGCGTGACCTGGGAACGGGCATCGTGCCGATTGCAGGACAGTTGCAGAAGACAGACGAGCGGTTCCGGGGGCAGAGTCAGTCGTTAATCCCGCCGTCATTGACGGCCGTCGGCGACAAGCTGCACGACGAGGCAATCGCGAAAGCCGTGCGTGGTGAGCAGAAGTCGGCCCGTCTGCCGTGGCTCGATGTGCGCATGCCCCGATTCCGACACACAAAGGAAGACCAACAGGCACTGCTGTCCCTGTTGATTGGCCATGACCGCATCCCGGATGGTGCCCCAGAGACCGTCGCCTCACCCTCGCCCGTTGATGGTCCGGAAACCGACCGCGAACAGACGCTCCTCACAGGCCATGCACTCGCGGGGGCCGGCGCATTCAATTGTGTCGCCTGTCACAAGTTTGGTGATTACGAGCCACGCAACGTCGCTCTCGGCACGAAAGGTTGCGACCTGCTGATGATCGGCGACCGCATCCGAGCCGAGTTTTTCCATCGTTGGACCCGCGCGCCCTTGCGAGTCGTGCCGGGAATGGAGATGCCCAACTTCAATAAGCCGGTGCCCGGAGTGCTGAATAACGACGTCGATCGACAACTCTCCGCCCTGTGGCGGGCGATCAACGATGAACGATTTACGACGCCGACGAACCCCACGCAGGTCGAACAATTGCTCATTGTTCGGCCGGGTGAGCCACCGCAGATCGTGCGCGATGTGTTTACGGTTTCACCGGAGAACGGAGGCGGACACGTCGCTCGGTCGTTCGCCATCGGCTTTGGCAACGGACACAGCCTGTTGTTCGACCTCGATCGTTTCGCCGTGCGAGGCTGGACTCTCGGCGACTTCGCACGACAGCGAACCGAAGGCAAAAGCTGGTACTGGGACCTCGCAGGTGTCGACGTGATGACGGGGTTCGGGGATGAGCCCGGCTTTGCTCTCCAGCATCGTGAAAAGGGAGATCTCATACAGCCGGTGATTGAAGACAACCGGATCGCCAGACTAATGAGCTATTCCAGCAACTCTGAGAGCGTCAACCTGTTGCACTCTGCCGTGTTCGAACTTGAAGGCGCGCCGCAGAAGATTTCGATCGAACAACAGTTCTCGCCAGCATCCACTGGTTCCGCGGGGGAGACAGGGATTGAACGTCTGATCTCAGCCACGCATCTCCCCGCCGGTTACGATTTTGTTGTCCGACAAAACGCCAGCGAGGCCCAGTTCAAGCAGGCAACCATCAGCATCAGCGAAGCCGGACCGACAGAGAACACACAGACCATTCGAGAAACCTTCACAACGCTGGCCCAGAGACATGTAGCCCTGCCGAAGCCTCCGCCGGTGACACCGGCGAACGACGCGATCGTTACCACACTCCCCGGCATGACAGGTAAACGTCTCAACTTGCCTGGGAGTGTGATGCCGACGTCGATCGCCGTCACCGACGACGAGCGACTCGTGTTCACATCGCTCAAAGGGGATGTGTACGAGACCGACACTTCTGTTGCGGAGGGGCAATTGACAGGGCTTGTCAAACTGGAGCAGGGGCTTCCTGCGCCGTTTGGCGTGCTTCCGGTTAATGACGGACTGCTCGTCGTCAACAAGGCCGAGTTGCTGTGGATCAGCCAACGAACTGACAGCGAGACGAGACACCAGCGAAAGGTTTGGGCGGACGGCTGGGGCTACTCGGAGAACTACCATGACTGGGTCACCGGTCCCGTCCAAGATGATGACGGCAATCTGTACCTCGCACTCGGCAGCGACTATCAGCAGCAAGGACGAGCCGAGGAGACGACTCAGTTTCGTGGCAAGGTGATTCGCATTGACGCGGATCGAAACGTCACCCCCTTCGCCCACGAGCTACGCTTTCCGCAAGGGATCGCGATCGACGGGCAGGGGCGACTGTTCGTAAGCGATCAACAGGGCGTGGCGAACACCTTCAACGAGGTCAATCACATCGTCGAGGGGCGTCACTACGGTGTGAAGAGTCTTTACGAGAAAGACTCCGATGTCGAGGAGACGCTCGCAGCCGTGCAGGTCCCTCACCCGTGGACGAGGAGCGTCAACGGAATTTTCTTTCTGCCGGAGCAGATGACCGGGCCACTCGCGCCGTTCGCGGGGCATGGCGTCGGATGCGAGTACAACGGCAAACGGCTCATCCGCTTCTCGCTGCAGGAAGTGGGCGGCGAGTTGCAGGGGGCCTGCTATGATCTCTCCCGACCCGAGTGGGACAACGAGGAGCAGACGTTCCTCGGCCCTATCTGCGGGACGGCGACGACCGACGGCACGATCTACGTTGGCAGCATCTTCGACAGCGGCTGGCTCGGCGGTCCCAATACGGGCGAGATCGTCAAGCTCACCCCCAATCGCGATGCCGTCCCCAACGGCATCCGCGAGTTACGGGCGACACCCAACGGTTTCGAGATTGAATTCCTCAAGCCGATCGATGCCACAGCTGCACTCGATACATCGCACTACGTTCTCTCCGGATACACCCGCATCTGGGAAGGCTCCTACTCCACGCCTGACTCAGGTCGCCACACTCCGGAGATCACAGAGGTCGACCTCTCTCTGGATCGAAGAACTATCACACTGCACGTGTCCGAACTGCGTGAAGCCAATGTCTACGAACTCAACTGCTCGAAGATCGCAGCCGACGGCGAAGAACTCTTCCCGGCGACCGGCCACTACACGATGAATCAGATTCCTGGACGGACCAACTGAGAGACTTGATCAATGCAATACGAAGTCGAGGTGAAGTTCCGGCTGGTGTCTGTCGACGAGGTCATTGAGCGCCTCGATGCTCTTGGTATCTCGCTCGCAGAGCCGATTGAGCAACGGGATGCTTATTTCAATCATCCTTCTCGTGACTTCGCTCAGACTGATGAAGCGTTTCGGATTCGATCGGTGGGGGATGCGAATCGGTTGACGTACAAAGGCCCCAAAGTCGACGAGCAGACGAAGACCCGTCAGGAGATCGAGGTGCCGATTGAGGCAGGTGAGACTGCTCGCTTGCAGATGTCTGCGATGCTCACGTCGCTGGGCTTTCGTGCGGTGCGAACGGTCATCAAGTATCGAAGGTCCGGACATCTTGAGAGAGAGGGGCGGGCGTTCGAGGTGGCACTCGATGAGTTACCCGCGGTTGGTCACTTTCTCGAATTGGAAACGTTGGCGGACGAGTCCGACTGGCAGTCGACACGCGATGAACTGCTGGCTCTCGCAGACCAACTCCAGTTGTCTGCACCCGACATCGAACGCCGCGCTTACCTGGAGTTGCTATTGGAATCGGATAACTCGGCTACGACCTCCTAACGAAAGTTCCTTGGGCTCACCACTTCAAAGTCTGTGACTGACCATGCAACTCGCGACCGTTCTTACCCCTGAATCGCCAAACAATCTCCAACTGGCCGCACAGTGTGGAGTGACGGATGTGGTGACACGCTATCCGGGACCGGGGCGGGACAAGTTGGCCGCTGCGAAGCGTCGTGTCGAACAGTTCGGACTGCGGCTATCGGTGATTGAAGGGGAACTGCCGATTGAGAACATCAAGCGGGGCAAGGACGACGGCAGAGAACTGGCGGCTCTCAAGTCGCTGGTGAAGGACATGGGCGAACTGGGGATTCCGCTGCTGTGCTACAACTTCATGGCAGGCACCGACTGGGTTCGCACACGCCTCAATGCCCTGGAACGAGCCGGCGCGAAGGTGACGGCGTTTCGACTGGCGGATGTTGAGCAAGCGATCCTGTTGGGCCATGAGGGCTCCGGCGGATCGAACCCGCCGCAACACGAGGGAATCACGGAGGGCGAACTCTGGGCGAATCTGGAGTCGCTGTTGCGTGAGCTTGTGCCGGTTGCGGAGCAAGCCGGAGTGACACTCGCCATGCATCCGGATGATCCGCCGCTGCCGCAGTTACTCGGCAATACGCGGATCATGAACTCGGTCGAGGGATTCGAGCGAATGGTGGATTTGGTGCCGAGCCCGCACAATGCGATCTGTTTCTGTCAGGGGACGTTTGCGGAGATGGGCGTTGATGTGCCAGGGACCATTCGTCGACTGGGCCAGCACATCAAGTACGTCCACTGCCGCGACGTGCGAGGCACCGCGGAGGACTTCGCAGAGACGTTTCACGATAACGGTCCGACAGACATGGCCGCCGGCTTCCGTGCATACCACGAGATTGGGTTCGATGGTCCGATTCGACCGGACCACGTGCCGCAACTCATCGGCGAAGACGACGGCGAACCGGGCTACACGATGCAGGGGCGCCTGTTCGCCTACGGATACCTCCGCGGACTGATGCACGCGACGGCCGGACCTTCGAGCTGACGACGCTTGCCTGTCAGTCTTCAGATCGAGCGTTGCCGGGTCGGGGGATTTTGAGCTGGCTCATCGCCGCCGAGGGTGACAGCAACGTCCATCGACTCTCCTTCACGAACAATGGTCAGCGTGACGACGTCGCCCGGCTTCTTCTCTTCGATGAGGCCCAGGAACTCGGCTGCCGTCTTCACCGGCTGCCCATCGAGAGCCGTGATGATGTCCGCTGAGCTGCGGTCGATTCTCTCGAACACGAAGGGACCTTGTCGTTGACGAGTGACCTTAGCTTCCCGAAGCCCGGCCTGCTCAGCGGCTCCGCCCGGTTCCAGTTTGGCGATGCGGAGACCGTCGTCCGTCTCTGAGACAAGATTGATCCCCAGATCGCCCCGGATGACGCGTCCGTGCTGGATCAACTCCGGAATGACACGCCTGATCAGATTGACCGGAATCGAGAAACCGATGCCCGCACTCTGCCGCATGTTTCGAGAGTCTCCCGTGGCGATGGCAGTGTTCATGCCGATCAGCCGGCCCTGCGTATCGAGCAGCGGTCCGCCCGAGCTGCCGGGGTTGATCGAGGCGTCAATTTGAATGATCGATTTGATCACCCAGTTTTCCTGGACTTCGAGCGTGCGGTTGAGGCTCGCGATGATGCCCGTGCTCATGGTGCGATTGAGGCCGAATGGGTTTCCCAGCGCGAAGACCCGCAACCCCACACGCAGCGCATCCGAATCTCCGAGGCTGATGGGGAACAGCTCCTCTGGCGGCGCGTCGATCTTGATGACTGCGACGTCATTGATGGGATCGGCTCCCACGAGTTTGGCGGGGTACGACTCCTCGTTGAACAACGTCACGACGACTTGGCGAGCGTCGCTGATCACATGATTGTTTGTGAGGATGTGTCCACTCTTGTCGATGACCGACCCGGAGCCATTTCCCTCAGCAGGAACAGCACGCAGCAGCCATCCGTCCGGCCGCAGAGTCAACGTCGAGATGTTGACCACGCTGCGATTCGTCCTTTCATAGACGGCGATGTTGACTCGTTCATCGGGTGTGAGGCCTTCAGCGAACGGAGTCGAGTTGGCCGGCGGAGAGTACGGCTGACTCGGTGGGGCCAGCAGTGGACCGTTTGAGGGCTGTGCCTTCGCAACGCGGCCCGGCTCCAATACTCCCTCAATCACAGCGAGCGTGAAGAGACTCCCCAGAACGGCAGTCAACAAAGACAGGGCAAATGTTCGCATGACTCATCCCCCGTGAGGCACGTGTGGTCGTGTCTGTTTGAATGACAAAATCAGTTGGTTTTCAACTGATAGAAGTAGAAGTCCGCAGTCGACCCCTCTCGGACGTCTCCCTCATACGGATGGGCGTTAGGCAAGTGTCGCTTGAGTTCCCAACTCGACATGTGCTCGATGACCCAGTCGGTGAAACAACGGTGCCGCACGTGCTGTCCTTGATCAGGTGGATTCTCTGCTGTGTTGCTGGAGTAGATGATCACGTGTCGCGTCGATGCCGCAAACAGGCGGCGCATGTAGCTATCGAAGATGTCGTCCTCCACGAGATGATACAGGACGTCCAGCGACAACGTGAGTGGAGCCGTTTCGTTCTGATAATCCTGCATCAGACTGAACCGACGCGTGTCGTCGTTCGCAAACAATGACCGACATAGATCGAGTGCGTGTGGGCTGATATCGAATCCGTGATAGCTGGGGTATGTCGCCAGCGTGAGTTGGTTGCCGTCGCCACAGCCGAACTCGATGACATGCTCGATATTGTGTGTCTCGACGAATTCATTAATCGCCTTCGCCTTGAACTCGGCGAGTCGTCCGTACGAGCCTCCACCCGAGTTGCGGCCTTTGCGATACCGGCGAACCCAGTAATCGGTCGAGCCACGGAACTCGCGGCTGCGAATTGGAAGTCGACGCACAAATTGCTTCAACATTTGCTGTCGTCCTTGACGGAAATGTTGTGGAATGGCTTGCCGTAATGGATGCTGGTCAGATTCTGACCCGAACCGTCAGCCGAGGATAATAGCCGGATTATCACAAGTCGATCAACATGAACCTGATGCGGTTCAGGTGCATTGAATCGAATGACCGGTAAGAAAAGACCTCCGCAGGTGCCGTTCGAGCTGCTTTGTATGGACCCTTCAGTCCAGGTGGGGAGTCAATTCTCCGGTGAGTGTGAGCCATTCAGCCGCCCGAAGGCGACATCCCGGATGTACACGCGGCCGAAATCAGAATCCCCGGAACAATGCTTGTAGGGCTAACAAAATCTAAGCCCGTTGTCGGACACCGCAGAGGTAAACCGCCCTGACGGACAGTCAATCGATCGTATCCCACCCGATCGGCGCAGACAAGGAGCGAGTCGAGCGCCCCGTTCAGATCTGTAGTCGGGATAAGCGTGAAACAATGTCACCGATTGGAGAGAACGTACATGGGGACATCGTTTGAAGGCCAGGCGGGATCGGAAAGACTTGGATCGTAACGGGCAATGAAGAAGCCCTCCGAGCGAAGAAATCACTCGGAGGGCTTTCGTGAGCGCCGATGGAGCAAGTGCGGGCCAACGCTTGCCACCACGGCTGGTCTTAGTGTTCAGCACGGCTTGTGCCACTTACGCGGCATTTTTGCTGTGGATCGCAATCTGTTTATTGTCAGCAGTTTACGGAGTGTCACCTCTGAGAGACGTGGCCGGCTTGCTCGCTGTCGTTGCAATATGCACGCACCCAATCCGTCCGTTGTATGATAATGCTGCGATGCGTGGCTCTTCAAGGATAAGATCTGCCGCAGATTTCCCAGCTTGAAAAACAGGTCGCAACTGAATCCAAAATCATACTGTCATGGCGGTTGCCTTCGATGGACAACCGAGGATACTGACTTTTGAGCGAGATTTCTGTTCTACTCCGTTCCTTGCGTCCCATCTTCCGTTCTCTGCAATTCTCGGACCACCATATGCCCGTCGACCTGACTAAACCTGTCACTGTTCCCGGCTTCTCGCAAGCCAAGCAGGAAGGTCGCAAACTGACCATGCTCACTGCCTATGAGTATCTGTGGGCGTCGTTATTCGATGAGGCGGGGGTGGACGGCATTCTGGTCGGCGACACGCTGGGAATGGTCGTGCAGGGGAAGTCGACGACATTGCCAGTCACACTGGACGAGATGATCTATCACGGAGAGATTGTGGCGCGTGCGGTGAAGCGGGCGCTCGTGGTGGTGGATTTGCCGTTTCTCACGTTTCAGGTCAGCCCGAAACAGGCGGTCGAGAATGCTGGCCGAGTGCTCAAGGAGACGCAGGCGTCCGCTGTCAAATTGGAGGGAGGGCGAAATCAGGCCAGAACTATCGAACGTCTGAGCAATGCTGATATCCCCGTGATGGGACATATTGGGTTGAAGCCGCAGTCGGTCCGCAAGCTGGGGCGGATGGCCGTCATCCAAAGAGACGAAGAACGATTGCTGGCCGATGCGCGTGCCGCTCAGGAGGCGGGGGCGTTCGCTCTGGTCCTCGAACTCATCCCGCAGCAGATCGCTCGAACCATTAGTGAGGAGATCGACATCCCGACAATCGGCATCGGAGCAGGGCCGCATTGTGATGGGCAGGTACTGGTCAGTCACGACATGCTGGGGCTCACTCCCGGCTTTCGCCCGCGATTCCTCAAGCGATATGCTGAGATTCGCGATCTGGCACGGGAAGCGGTCGAGCAGTATGTCGAGGAAGTTCAGCAGGGCGAATTCCCCGACTCGGCCCACAGTCATGACTGAGATCAGCGGCCACTCCCACGCACAAACAACCAACAAAGGACATCCATGTTCGGACCGAAAGTCAAACTGAGTCCCGATCTATATGAGCGGCTGAAGAAGACCGCCTCGATCGCAGGCTATTCGTCCGTGGACGAATTCGTCATCCATATTCTCGAACAAGCTGCAGCCGATTCCGAGCAGGTCGAGTCTGAGGAGGAGGTCCGCAAGCGGTTACAGGGTTTGGGGTACATTGAGTAACCGACGGATCGATTTGCCGACATGTGGTACCTCAACGTTTTGCTGAACACGCTTTGCGACGCGATGCTCTGGCCGTTTCAGGGGGAGAGCCCGTGGCCGGCGATGATTGCTGTCTCTCTGGTGACGGGTCTGATCTTCATAGGAGTGTTTCTCGCGTTCTCGGATCAGCGAGCACTCAAACGCAAGAAGGGGCGAATGTTCGCCCGCGCGCTGGAATTATTGCTGTTCCGTCACGAGATGCTGGTGAGCGTCACTGCATTTCCCCGGATCGCCACTGCCAATGGAAGTTACTTGAAGGAGCTGCTCAAGCCGGTCGCATTGGCCCTCGTCCCGAGCGTCCTGCTGTTGGTCCAGTTGGCTTGCTGGTATGAGTACCGTCCGTTTTCGATCGGGGACACGGTCCTTGTGGATGTCGAACTCACATCGGATGCGGAGGTAATGAGCCGAGATATCACACTGAAAACATCGGACGCACTCGTTGTCGAGACCGAGGCATTGCGGATCCCGTCATTGAGTCAGCATAGCTGGCGATTGCAGGCCAGAGCCGACGGGAATGCATGGGTCGACGTGACTGTTGATGATACGACTGTTCGCAAAGAGGTCATCGTCGACCAGGGGATGCAGAAGATCTCTGTCAGCCGCGTTGGTGCCAGCTTGTGGGAACAAATGCTTCACCCATGCGAGCCACCACTGACGGACGATGCCCTGATTGCGAAGATCAGCGTGCATTACCCGCATCGTGATCTCGAACTGGCAGGCTACTCCATCCCGTGGATCATTGCCTTTCTGATTTTGACCATGATCTTCGGGCTGATCTTCGGACGGATGATGAAGGTCAGCTTCTGATCTCACTTCGATCAATTCAGTCAGGATTCCTCATGATTACCATCGTCTCTGGACTTCCACGATCGGGCACGTCGCTGATGATGCAGATGCTCGCTGCCGGCGGAATGACGGTGATGTCCGACGAGGCGCGGCCCGCTGACGAGCACAACCCGCGTGGATATCTGGAAGACCGCCGCGTCAAGGGGTTGCAGCGGGACAACTCATGGGTGGGCGAAGCCGACGGGCACGTTTTGAAGGTGGTATCGCTGCTGCTTTACGACCTGCCACAGGACCTTCAGTACCGCGTGATCTTCATGCGACGTGACCTCGATGAGGTCCTGCGTTCGCAACACTCGATGTTGGGCCAAGAGTCAAAAGATGCTGCCCCCACACCCGAGATACGTAAGCACTTCGAAAGACATCTCGCGGCGCTGAAGGACTGGTTGCCAAAGCAATCACACATTGACTTGATCGAGGTCGAACATCGCCGGGCGATCACGGAACCCCACGACACGGCAACGACAGTCCAGCAGTTCCTGCAAATCGACCTCGACGTCACTGCGATGGCGTCGGTGGTTGATCAATCCCTTTATCGACAGCGGACCGGAGATTTGTCCCCTTAGTGCGGCGGTTGTTTAAGTG
>JAGQPX010000033.1 GCA_020426505.1 Planctomycetaceae bacterium
TCCCCAGGGTGTGAACGGTTACCGTTCTGCTCTCTCGCCCACTCTCATCGCTTGCGGCTTAGCCCGACCCTCACGCCCACCGACCCTCTCTAGTGGCGCTCATCGGAAAGCCCCACTCCGCGCGTTCCGCAAAAAAACTTCACGAATTGAGTGATGTTTTGCTTGACGCCACATTGTATTACTGTTCTAATACAATCGTTATCTGCCGATCACTTAGAAAGCATCGTCCATGAACTCAGAACAGACGCACAAATCGACGAATCGTGTTGCCCAAGCCCTTCCCGTGTTGAGCGTGGTTACGTTTTGGCTGCTGCCCTTTTCGCCCCTTGTGGCGTGGTTCGCCATGTCAGAAACGAAAGGGACCAGAGGCTGGCAACGCACAATGGCGGTGACGGGAACGATCCTTTGCACAGCATACGCGGCCATTGTGGTTGGCTGGGTCGGTTGGCTGACCTTCGACACGCTCATCGACATTGGCAGCAGCGTTCAGTTCTGAGACACAGTCGACGAATAGGTCTCTTCAAGTTGCAGACGATGCAGATTCACATCTCTCCCAACGATGGCGTGCCGATCTATCAGCAGATCGTCAATCAGGTGAAGTACCTGACGGCGTCCGGCCGACTCACCGCGGGCGAGCAACTTCCGCCCGTTCGCAAGCTCGCGGAGCAGATCCTCGTGAACCCGAACACGGTCGCACGGGCCTATCGCGAACTCGAATCAGCCGGCGTCCTTACCACACGACGTGGAGCAGGCGTTTTCGCGTCAGAGGGAGTCTCCCCGCTCAGCCGTCGTGAGCAGAACCGCATCCTGAATGAACGCCTCGACCAACTCATCGCTGAGGCCCGTCAGATGGACGTCGACGTCGAAACGCTCGTCAAACTCCTCAGGCAGCGAGACACGAAGATGGGGGACAAGAACGCATGACACAAAACACACATCGGCACCGTTGCCCTCCCAAGCCGACAACTCTGTTGTCGATCGACGGCAGAGCCGTCGGCTTGGGACAAGGACACGTTGAGCGCGAAACAACATTCAATTCTTCAGCCAATCGTCACTAGCCATCAGCCAATCGCCATGTCTGACACCGTCATCAACGTTCTAAATCTCACCCGTAAATTTCGCCGCACGACGGCTCTCGATGATGTCTCACTCGATGTGCCTGCGGGCATCGTGATGGGACTCGTCGGTGGCAACGGAGCGGGGAAGACGACGCTTATCAAACACCTACTCGGGCTGCTCAAGGCCAAAGCCGGCTCGGTTCGCGTGTTTGGTCTCGATCCGGTGCGTGATCCAGTCGGCGTGCTCGGCCGAATCGGCTACCTCTCCGAAGACCGCGACCTGCCCAACTGGATGCGGGTTGATGAACTGCTGAACTTCACACAGGCCTACTTCCCCAACTGGGACACGTCCTACGCCGCCCAATTGCAGGAGACGTTCGACCTCGACCCCAAACAGCGGGTCAAATCCCTTTCACGTGGACAGACCGCACGCCTCGGTCTGCTGACGGCTCTCGCCCATCGCCCGCCGCTGTTGATTCTCGACGAACCGTCCTCCGGTCTCGACGCAGTCGTACGGCGGGACATCCTCGGCGCCATCATTCGCACGGTCGCCGACGAAGGCCGCACGGTGCTTTTCTCCTCCCATCTCCTCGACGAAGTCGAACGAGTCGCAGACCGCGTCGCCATGTTGCACAACGGCCGCCTCGTCCTCAGCGACCAACTGCAAACTGTCCTCGACTCCCACAGCCGCCTGACGCTGCGATTTGCTGAGCCGTGCCAAACAAAGCCATCTCTCCCCGGCGCCCTCTCCTGCGAAGGCTCCGGTCAAGAGTGGACCGTCATCTGCAACGGCCAGATCGACGAACTCCGCGCCGCTGCAACAAGTCAGGGGGCCGAAGTCGTGGAACAATCAAGACCCTCGCTTGATGAGGTGTTTGTGGCCCGTGTGCATCACGGACGTTTGTCTCACGGTCATCGCGAAGAGGCACACTCATGAGCTCGTCAATTACGCATATGCTTGTCTGGCGGTTTCTGCGAACCGGGTACAGTCTCATCGGTGCAATTCTAGGCATTGCATGTCTATTTCCTGCGTTTATGGTGGGCCTCATCTGGTTGGCTGACCCATTCGTTGTACAACATATGCGTGAAGATCCGACCGTCTACACGGTGATTTTTGCATTGGCAATCTGGCTGGTTTTTCCAGTTCTGATCAACTTCGCATGTGGATACGTGCGAGCGTTGTATGCCTTGCCCCTCAGCACCCGGCGGATTGTCAACACGCAGTTGGTCTGTGGAGTAGTCTCCCTAGCATGCACACATCTGGTGACGGTCCTGTTTTATCGGGTCGTGTTTGATGCAGTGTTACCGTTCTTTGGACCACTGTTGGTGATGGGACCGATGGTGGTTATCACCGCGGGTTGTGCCGCGCTCTTGTTTGACTTCCGTTGGTGGCGACCTTTCCTCGTGATGTGCCTGTTTGGGGTGGCGTCGTGGTATATGGGCCATCGAGTGACACTCTCCGAGGTGAAAGCGTCAACAGATTGGCTGATGCCGACGTTAGGTGAATTCGCATGCCTCATCGCGTTCGCATCAATTGGCTACTGGCAGGCGTTGCGAGGCGTCACCCTCGATCGATCAGGAGAGCTTCGATATTGGCCCGACTTCGAAGCGATGTGGCATCGCATCGGTGTGAAGCTCAGTGATCTCTCAAGACGAACGTTCTCGGATTCAT
Source organism: Planctomycetaceae bacterium (assembly GCA_020426505.1). GTDB lineage: Bacteria > Planctomycetota > Planctomycetia > Planctomycetales > Planctomycetaceae > JAHBXU01. The sequence continues at coordinate 2,731 of JAGQPX010000033.1, forward strand.
TGAATGGATCACCGACGGGTTCGCAGGTGAAATTCGAGTTCTGGCAGAAGGGACTGATCGTTCCGGGGCTGGCTGTCGTGTTCGGAGGGATCTCGTTGATCTCAGCCTATCACAATCCGCATGACTGGCTTCACAACTTCATCAACGGCGCAATCTCCATCCTTCCGGCAGCGACGTTGGTGACCGGACTGATCATGGGCATGCTGAACCTCGGTGGGAAGGACATGACCATCAGCCAATACCGGGCGACACGACCGCTCACTGATACTCAACTCGCTTCCAGTGTCATGAAGGCGTGTTTGTTGAGCGTGGCTGCAACGATCGGCGTGGTCGTGATCTATGCCATCGTGGTGTACGTCTGGTCGCTCGTTCAGCCGGTGACCGGCGTGCGGGGCACCTACAGTTCGAGGATTTCAGCGGCGGACTATCTCTTTGTCGTCGTCGCGGGTTGGGTTTTGATGGGACTCGCCGCCTCTGGAATCATGTGCGGACGCTCGTGGCTGTCGATGCTGCCCGTGTTCCTGATGTTCGCCGGATTCCTCAGTCAACCGTTCCTCAGAATGCTGATTCCCGATCCACAAGTCCGTGACCAACTCATGAAGATTGCTCTGGGGTCCGTGTCACTGCTCGTGATTGTTGGGACTGTCATCGCTTTTTCTGTTGCCGTTCGCCGCAGGCTGGTGACCCGATTGACGGCCCTGGTTGTCGGCCTCCTGACGATCTTTGGGATAACCGGAGTGATTACGAACGTCGGTGCTGCACAAATGCACATTGAACAATGGGCCGCCCTTCTGGGAGGCGTCTGCCTCGCCGCCGCCCCATTTGCAACCGCACCACTCGCCATCGCGTTGAACCGGCATCGGTGAGAGTATCAGAGCCGCGACCGTGAGGGAGTCGGCTGCTCTGATGAGATCGGGTGTTTTTTGAAGCTTCCCACGCGGGTGAGCGGCCGCTTCCTGACGGGCGCGGCTCTGAGGGGGATTGATTCAGGACAACTCTTCCCATGTGCCGGGTTTCTGCAACAATGGGAGCATCGCTGGGGTATTCTCTTTTGACCCTTAAAAATCAAGAATCCGGGTGATCTGACGAATCATCGTTTGCGTTGCCCCGGTTGACACAATTTGCTGCCTGAGGAGCTTTGCTCATGATGTCCGTCTGTTCTCGACGTTTTGCCGCCCTGTTGATTGCGACGCTGCTGTTGCCCGCGGGACTCTTCGCTGCGGACGAAGACAAGGACTCGGATCGACCCAAACGCACCAAGCGAGCGGAAATCGCCGTGTTCACCATTAAGGGGGCACTGTCCGAGACGCCGCAGGGTGAGGAGTTGCTGCCGTTCGGACCGCAGCCGGGCGAGTCGCTGCTGCGGCTCGTCGAGCGGATGGACCAGGCGACCGAGGACGATGATGTGCGGGCAGCGGTCGTGTTGCTCAACGGAGCGAGCGTCGGCACGGCTCAGATGGACGAGCTTCGTCAGGCGATGGAACGCTTCAAGGCGGCCGACAAGCCGATCTACGCTCACACCGAGTCACTCACCACCGGATCGTACGCACTGCTCTCCGGGGCGACACGTTTGAGCGTGGTGCCGACGGGCGACCTGTTCATCAATGGTTTGTACGGCGAACAGCTGTTTCTACGCGGGCTGTTCGACCTTGTCGGCGTGACCCCCGACTTCCTCACCTGTGGCACTCACAAAACGGCTGCCGAGCAGTACATGCGGACCGGTCCGAGTGAGGCGTCTCAGGAGATGTCCAAGTGGCTGTACGACGGCATCTATGAGTCCATCATCCGGCTGATCGCAGAAGGGCGCGGCGTCGACAAACAGAAGGCCGAAGATTGGATCAACAAGGGGCTCTACTCCGCTGAAGCTGCCAAGGAGCAGGGCATCATTGATGCTGTCGAGTCACGAGCCGAGTTCGAGGCATACATCAAGGAGCAGCATGGCGACGATCTGAAGTTCAAGAAATCGTACGGAAAAAAGAAGTCATCAATGCCCGACTTCAACAATCCGTTCGCAGCGTTCCAACTGTGGGCCGAGATTCTCTCAGGTCCGCAGACGCGTCGCTCGACGAAGGATGCGGTTGCCATCGTGTATGTCGACGGTCCGATCATGCTCGGCGAGCCGCAGGCATCGTTCCTGGGATCAACCTCTGGGGCCTACAGCACGCCTTTGCGTGAGGCACTCGATGAGGTCGCTCGTGATGACTCGATCAAGGCGATGGTGCTGCGGGTCAACTCGCCGGGCGGTTCCGCCGTCGCCAGTGACATCATTCTTAATGCGACCAAGCGGGTCCGGGAGAAGAAGCCGATTGTTGTCTCGATGGGTGACGTCGCCGGCAGTGGTGGCTACTACGTCGCCTGCGGAGCAGACATCATCTACGCCGACGAAGCGACGATCACCGGCTCGATCGGAGTCGTCGCCGGCAAACTGGTTACGACCGACATGTGGAAGAAGATCGGCATCAACTGGAACCCGATCGAGCGCGGCGAGAACGCCAACATCCTCAGCAGCTACTCGACCTTCAACGACGAAGAAAAAGCACAATTCCAAACGTGGATGGATGAGATCTACGGCGTCTTCAAAGGACACGTCACCGACATTCGTGGCGACCGGCTGACGAAGCCGATCGACGACATCGCCGGCGGCCGCGTCTATACCGGCAAACAGGGACTCGAACTGGGCCTCGTCGACCGTATCGGTGGCCTCGACGACGCGATCGAGTACATCGCAGACGAGGCGAAGCTCGAAGAGGACGGTTACGAAATTCGCATCGTCCCGCGTCCGAAGAACTTCATCGAAACCCTCTTCGCCGACATGGCGTCGAAGGAGAAGGACGACGAGGAGCACATTTCCCTCGGTCTCTGGGACGCCGCTGGCCCGCTCCTCAAAGCTGCCGACCCCGAGCGCCTCGCCCTCCTCAAACAGGCCCTGCGTCAACTGGACATCATCCACCACGAAGGCATCATGCTGACGATGCCGGTGATGGACGTCACCCCATAGGACTTTTCACCGCGGAGACACGGAGTCGCCGAGACGCGCGGAGGGAGAAGAAATGGGAACGATCCTTCAAATCTTGAGTGTGATCGAAGTGTTGCTCTGGGCGATTCGCAAGGTGAGCGAGGCTCATTGGCGGGCCGTGCAACAATATCTCGATGCTCATCCGCCGATGTCGGATGAGGAGTTCCTCAGTCAATGCTCGCCGGGCGTCAGTCCGGAGATTGCACTTCGCGTGCGTGCAATTGTGAGTGAAAGCCTGGGCATCGACTACGAACGCGTCTATCCCCACACCAACGTCGTCGACTTCTGTTGAATGATACGACAACTCCTTGAGGGTGCCTGACAGTATCGTAGAGGGAATGAAACGAAGTGAAAAGCACCACTCGGCGATCGTGCGCTCCGCGTAGCTACATGCAACGTGCGACTGCCTGAAAGATGCCTCTTCGCGAGCCCTGTTGCAGTAAGACTTTCAGCCGATGAACCTTCTACTGGGGGTCACAGGCGTTTCAGGCTGAATGCCACAGGCACAGCACGAAAGTCACTGTTCGGACAACTGGGGAAGAACTCTTGGACATGAGGTGTGTATCGTTTGGTCGCTTCGCTCCCCGACCGTCGTCACCTCCTGCCGGGCCACCCTGCGAGTCTCTGCGTCTTGGCGACTTTGCGTCAGGAAAGCAGTAGTCGTTTGCCTCAGACTCCGCCTCCTGCTTGACATGCATTGCACTACAATGTATAAAAGAGCCATGCATTGAAGTGAATGGATTGAGAGACGTGCCATGAGTGACATTTCCAAAGACCTGATCGCAGCTTCGTCTCGCCCGCTGGTGCTCTCGATCCTTGCGGAGGGCGAGAGTTACGGGTACGCGATCATTCAGGAGGTGAAAAAGCGTTCGGGCGGACAGCTGGAATGGACGGACGGCATGCTCTACCCCGTCCTGCATCGCCTGCAACGGGAAGGCCTCATCACGTCCAAATGGAAGACGGCCGACACAGGCCGCAAACGCAAATACTACCGCCTCAACACCAAGGGCAAAAAAGCCCTCGCCACCGAACGGCAACAATGGTTCGCCGTCCACCAAACCCTCGCCCAATTCTGGGGACCCGACCCATGTTTGACCTAGAAACCGCCATCGCTGACTGGAAGCAATCGCTTATCGCTCATGAGGTACTAAGTGCAGACAACATCGCCGAGTTGGAATCGCATCTTCGCGAAAGTGTGTCGTCCTTGGAGTCGACGGGACTGGTCGTGGAGGAAGCATTCTTCCTTGCGCAACGGCGAATTGGTCAGCCATCAGAGCTGAAGGTCGAATTCGCGAAAGAGCCCTCCAGCACTCGTTGGGTTCGCCATGGCAAATGGATGTGCATTGGGATTCTCGGACTGGTGTTCGTCCGCCATGCCTGGAATTTCTGTTTTGGAATCGCGTGGTTGACCGGAATTGTATCTTTGTTCGATCCGAGCACTTTTGGCTACCTCCACAATCTGACCACTGTCTTCTGGTCATGGCTGATCGTTCTGATTGGCATTTTCGTCGTGTTGCGGCACACCTCTTTGGTCGACCGATTTGCCAAGTGGCTCGCCCGAATTCCAAAGTCGCTCAGGTTCGGCATTCCCATTTGCATCATCGCGGTTCCCAGTGCGTTTTCCTACTACAGTGTTTCAATTATCCAAGATCGTGAAGACTTTGCGCTCCATTCAAGTATCTTCGCGTACGAAGCGTCGACCGCTACCCTCTTGCTGTTCGCCACATTCGTCCTTCATTGGTCTGAGCAGCGTCGGATTCGGTGTGTCGGTCGAACCGAGGGCTCCCAAGTCGACTGGAACCACAATTTTCACCATGGGGAGCTGTTGAGGCCTGATGATGCCTCTGAACTGGAGTCGCATTCTCACGATTGTGTGTCTTCCCTGGAGTCGATGGGGTTGGCCGAAGAGGAAGCACGACTCATTGCCCGATTCCGAATGGGACAGTCATCCGACCTGGATGGCGAGTTTACGAAGGGACCGTCCGTCTCGCGGTGGATTCACCGCAGCAAGTGGATGTGCATCGGTGTTCTCGCACTGATCGTCTTACGTACTGCATTCAGTTTCCTATTTCAAATTGTGAGGATAAACGGTTTTCCTTCTCCGGTCGATCCGATGGCGCTGGTCGTCATCTCGAACGTAATGATCATCGCCTGCTCGTGGTTGACTGTTCTCTTGGGCCTGCTCTTGGTCTTGCGGCATGACCCTTGGGTGGACTGGATTGTCCGAGTGTTTTCGCGAGTTCCAAAGTCGATTCTGACCGGACTTCCCATTGCAGCTATCGTTCCCCTGTGTGCACTCACCATGTTCAATATCTACATGATCCATGGTCACTTTACGTTTCATCTGAGTTTCTACGCACTCCATCTCTCGCCCCCCATTCTGTTTCTTGTGGCCTTGTACGTCTTTCATCGTTCCGAACTGCGTCAAGCTGTTGATTGACTTTTGTCCTGGACGAAGAGCATATGACCAGTCCGAACGCCACCAATTCCGCCTCAACACCAAGGGAAAAAAGCCCTCGCCACCGAACGGCAACAATGGTTCGCCGTCCACCAAACCCTCGCCCAATTCTGGGGACCCGATCCATGTTTGACCTAGAAACTGCCATCGCCGAGTGGAAGCAGTCGCTGGCAGCCCATGAGGCTGTGAGTTCGGACGATGTTTCCGAGTTAGAGGCTCATCTTCGTGAGGATGCGACTTCGCTGACAAGTCTCGGCCTTGCTGAGGATGAAGCGTTCATCATTGCTCAGCATCGCGTGGGGGCAGCGGCGACGATTGGGGCGGAGTATGCCAAGGAGAACCAAATCGGTGTCTGGGCGAGACGCTTGAAGTGGATGTGTCTCGGCGCGATGTTTATGCAGTTCTACAAATACGTTGTGTATGATCTCACCGTCTCCGTGGTCTATCGCATCATTCCCCGGACGTGGTCGGATGGCAACATGACCCCAGTGTTGTGGATTACCGACGTTGTCTGCTTTGGCATTGTTCTCACAGCGGGAGTATTCATCATACTGCAGAATACCGGGCGATTGGAACGAGTGTGGGTTGAACTGCAAAGGCGTTCGCCTGCGGCCATCGTCGGACCGATCATCCTTGTATTCGCAATCCCCGGATTTCTGACGGTTGTTCAGCTGTATTTGTATCGAGATTCTTACGACGGCATGATGCCTCGAATACTGACTTTGTACTTCGCGTATCGGCTGACGATTCCGATCTTCCTTGTGATCGCAATGTGCCTCCTGCGCAGACGGGAACACGCTGGACAGCCACTCCCACCCCAACTGAATGACTGACTTCGCTGCATCGGTAGCCGGCGTCGCCAGACGGCGGATGGGAAGATGTCGACTCCCGTGAGGAGGCCGGCTTCTGGCGAAGGCCGGCTACGGAATCTCGATCAAACACTGACTTCGCGGCATCGGCGTCGGTGTGTATCCTATGGATGGGCTTCACACCGTGTTCGCCAGAAGGAGTCAGTTGCGATGACAGTGCAGACGAAATCGGTCAAGGGTCGCCGGACGGTTCAATACGAGTCTTTCGATGACCTGCTCGAAGATGCAGAGGCGATGGCCCACAGCGTGGTCGAGACGAAGGGCAACTGGTCACTGGGGCAAATCTTTCAGCACCTCGCGTCCGCGCTGGAGAGTACGATTGACGGCTTCTCGTTCAAGGCACCCCTGCATATTCGGCTGGTGGCACCGTTTTTGAAGAAGCGGTTTATCACCAAGGGGATTCCGCCGGGGTTCAAGCTTCCCGCTTCGGCACAGGAGCAATTGGTGCCTGCGGCAACCGTGTCGACAGCCGAGGCGCTGGACGCACTGCGGCTGGCCGTCTCGCGCAGCGAGTCGGAGTCCAAACGTTCTCCGCATCCGGTATTCGGTCGACTCACAAAGCAGGAGTCCGATCAACTGCAACTCCGCCACGCCGAGATGCACATGAGCTTCGTCGTGCCGGCGGACGAATAACGAAGTGTGGCTTCTGTACTCGACTGATCGGGATTCATTTGTCGTAGCTGAACTCGCCAGAGTTCAGACACTAAGGGTCGGCGAGCGCTTGGCTGAATTCTGGCGAATCCAGCTACATTCCACTTCCAATTGCTGTGACAGAACTTTGACCACGCACGATGCCGGAAGACGTTAAGTGACCGATCGAGGCGACGATCTCGTCTCTCGTCTGCCAGAAACGGTCAAGAGAATCGAGCTGTCGCGTTTTGCAGGACTCGGAGTTGAGAGAGACGGACTGACCGGTCTCTTGGGAGACGATCTTCGCAATCCCTTCACGAGTCATCTGCCCGCGTGGCACTTCGATGTGGCGGAGGTCATTTCGTGACGGTGACTCAGTGCTGCCGTAGCCGTCGTAGGGGAGATAGATGGCGCCTGTCATGAAGTCGACTGCGAAGGCGATCACTCCGGGCACAAAAAAGAAGATCAGGCCAATGGCATCCATGGCGACGACGCTCCAGTCGAGCCGGCCAGCTGGCTGGCCACGTCGTTCCGGATAGAGAACGGTGCCGCATCCGGAGGCGGAGACGCCCAAGATGGCTGCCCCGATTGAGAAGGCAAACTGTCGGCGGGTGAAGCGTTTCATGGAACCTGCGGGCCTGGGAGGCGAAGTGAGCCAGTTCATGGGGGGAGGCAAAAGATGATCTCATGGCCCGGCGATCCGCGAGCGTAACCATCAAAGCCATCGCCGACGAGATGACGTCTGCCGGAACCGTCTGCGCCCCGTGACAATACGCGGCCGACCGGCAGATCCTGCCGAAACTCTTCGCTTCAAACGATCGGAGGCGGACGACAGATCATGGTGAATCGCCTAGAATGACCAGCTGAACACTTGAACAATCCGCAAACGAACGACGTCGATGCCCGAGTTTGATCTGCAATCTGAATTCGCCCCTGCGGGGGATCAGCCGCAGGCGATCGATGCGCTGGTACGGGGAATTGGGGATGGACAGAAGTCGCAGGTGCTGCTGGGGGCGACCGGGACTGGCAAGACGTTCACGATGGCGAATGTCATCGCACAGGCGCAGAAGCCGACGCTGGTGCTCGCTCACAACAAGACGCTGGCAGCACAGCTGTATGGCGAGTTCAAGGAGTTCTTTCCGCACAACGCGGTGAGCTATTTCGTCAGTTACTACGACTACTATCAGCCGGAGG
>JAGQPX010000230.1 GCA_020426505.1 Planctomycetaceae bacterium
TGTTGTAGACAGTGACCGACCAGAAGGCCTCGACCGGGACATCCGCAGGCATCGTCAATGTGTAGGCTGTTTTGCCATCGTTCATCTTGGGTGTGACGTTGAAGTACATGGCTCCGCGCAAAGGGTTGCCGCCCCAGCCGAAGGCACTTCCCATCAGGTGCTGAATCGGGTCGACCTCACCCTTGCGTCCGAAGGCGTCGGGAAAACTCGGTACCTTTGCCGCTAACGCATTGAGTTGCTTTCGCGTTTCGACCAGCGACGCCTCGTCCCAATCCGGGAGTTCGAGCTTGCCCGGCGATGCCTGCTTGACCACGATGGCATCCTGAAGTGCATGGGCCTTTTTCAGATCAGCCGGACTGTTCGGATCGCAGAACGTACGGAACAGCAGCAGCACGTAACGCGTGCCGATGGTATCGAGGTTCAGAACAACTTCTCCGCCGCCGTGTTTGAGCACTGGGTTGTAATGATCCTGACTGATAACCAACAGCGACTGGAAACGGTCCTGGGAATCGGGTTTGGTAATCGTGACCGGCTCGGTGAGGTCGAAGACACCCATGGAATAGAGCGTGTCACGATTGCCGCGAATCGTCGTCTGGTTCTCGACAGAATACACCTCGCGCATGTGAGCCAGCTTGCCGATCTCTCCCGCCTTGGCAGCATAATCTTTGAACTGCCAGTCAGTCTCCGCACGAATGTAGTTCAGCACATCGACAGGCTCGCCGCCGTCAACAACTGCCGTCAACAGACAGGCAAACAGAATCCCCACTACTCTCGCGCTGGTCATTGGTCACCTCCGGGAAGAACTGCAATGGTTCGACGGCAGATTTGAGATCACCCCAGTATAGGCAGGGAAGGACATATTCGTCAGACGCTGCCCCCCTGCTCTTTGGCAAATGACGCGCTTCGCTCGACCGCCAAGGCGGGCACGGCAGACGAAACACATCGGGTTGACACATGAACAGACCCAAGATACGCTCCATTCCGAATCGCAAGCAACCGACGTGATTCACAACAATCCGGGGGGGATTAGCTCAGTTGGGAGAGCGTTTGGCTGGCAGCCAAAAGGTCAGGGGTTCGAGTCCCCTATCCTCCACTTTTCACAGTCATCGCCAACCGATGACAAACAAAGACATTCGTCGTCACAACCCCGGTTCTCGCCGGGGTTTTCGTTTTGTTCATCACGAAAAACGGTGTCAGTCGGTGACAGCGAGTTACAAGCTTCGCCAGACCAATCACTGACTAATTCACTGACTGACTCTTGGGTAATCCCCTCATTCAGATCGTCGTCGGATGGGGGTTCGGGACGTGGTAGTGACGCCAAAGCTCGCGCTTGGTCATCCAGACCGACATGGGTGTACTTCATGGTCATCCGGATGTCGCTGTGTCGAGCCAATTCCTTGGCCTCAGGGAGTGTCGCTCCGTTCTTGAGAAGTCCAGTGACGTAGGAGTGTCGACCAGCCGCGTGAAAGTCCGCAACCCCGTCCTGATTGCGGTAGAGGATACCAATGCGTTCCAGATCCTTCTTCACCATCAACCAGGCTTTCCGCTTGGCGAGCATGGGGAACAGCGGTTCGTCTGGCTGAAGTTCCGGCAGCCAATCGGTCAGAAGTAGGATCAGTTCAGCATGTAGCGGAAGCACATCGCGACGGCGATGTTTCGAGCATGCTGCTTCGACAACAACAGTTGGCTGCTTGGCCTTCAGGTCAAAGCTGCGAGGTGTCAAACTCGACAATTCGCGTCGACGGAGTCCCGTCATATAGGCAAACAAATACAAACGTGCTCGAAGTTCGCCATCGTACTTCTGGATGGTCTCTCCGCTCTCCTTGGCCGATTGAATGAGCATTGCGACCTCAGATCCACTCAATGCCCTACGTTGGTGCCTCACGTCTTCCTCCGTGTTCAGGCGTTGCATTCCGTGCAATGGGTTCGATGCCAACCGTTTTGGCACCATCCAGCGACAGAACGAGTCCATTGCCTGAACGTAGTGGTTGTAAGTGCGATGGCCTATGTCTCCAGCCTCCAGCATTTCGATGAGAACCTGCTCGACGCTTTCGATGTCGATGTCAGCCGCGATCTCGAAACCGGCTTCGGTGATAATCTTCCGAATCCGACTGGTCGTCTTTCCAACGTACTCTTCAGTGTTGCGTTTTCGCTTCAATGATTGCTCGAATGCTTCCAGATGCTCAGTCAGCGGTACTCGACGACGAATTGCAGTCTCCTCCTCATCAGGATCGATCAATCCCTGTCGGCGCAACATGGCATCCTTCTCAAGCTTTGTCGCCAACTGCATGGTCAGAGATTTGTCGGTGTATCCCTTCTTGCGTCGCGTACGACCGGTGTGGTCGACGTACTCGACATAGTACGGTGAGCGTCGGTTTTCTTTGTCTCGGCCGAGCTTGAAAATGGAGGCCATTGGCTGCTGTCTCCGTTTGGGGCATGAGAGATCGTGACTCTCAAGACACATTGAATGTACGGGTTCGTTCCGTGAAAGGCTGGTAACTGCGGTCGTCAAGTCCGTTCAACTTCGGGGCATCCTTCGTTGATCCAAGCTTCGATCTCGATCAGCTTCCATCGAATCGAGCCTCCAATGCGGACGGGTTCGACAAGTTTGCCACTACTCACCATACGCCAGATCGTCCGTTTTGACACTGAGAGAATGATGGAAAGCTCATTCACATCAATCAGTTTCAAGTGTGATGGAATTGTGTTTGAATTCATGTAAGTCATCCAGTGTAATCGGCTTGCTGCCGGGAGAATGAGTCAAAACGGCGAGCCCTCCCTGTGAGGGCTCGCGGTGAAGCCGATCGTGAGATCAGCGGGTGCGAATCAGTCGTCCAGGTTGACTTCGGCTTCGTGGCCTTCGATGTAGGCCTGGGCCAGCTGCAGGCAACGGATGGCCTGGGGAAGTTCACCAAGACCGAAGGAGGACGTGTACTTCGTGTCGTCGCCGTCCTTGTAGCGCTTTTGGACGTTGACGGACCGGAGCGTGCGTTTGCCGCCGTCGGTCTCCACGTCTCGTGCAAAGATGGACGCTGACACGAAGCCGATGCGGTAAACCTGTTCCGGCTTGTTGGACTCGGATTTGTTGGACTTGGCCATGAGTTTGACTCCTCAACTGAAAGAACGGGATTCGCGAATCCCTCCCGGCGACACGCCGAAAGGGGAGTGACACTGCCACAGGTCCTCGATGCGCGCAAGCTTTCTGCGCTGTTTGGTCGCTGTGAAAGTGAGTGCGAGGCGTCGGGAGAGAGGAGACGCTCTGCGAAAGGATGAGCCAACGGCTCATGTTCCGTCCGTGACGTGCTGCGGGTCACTTCCATGATGAAAGCAACACGGTCAGCGGTCGCCAGACTGGAATTGTCAGATTCTGCCTGTCGACCGGCTGGACCATCACAGGGATACTCCAGCCGATCGTTCTGCTCAGACCACCAATGCGGCCATGCCAAAGACCAACATGCCCAGGACGACGATCAGATCGAAGGCTGGGCCGGGAAGGTCAGCGGACCGCTTTGGCTGTCCGAACCAATAGGCGCGCCACAGATACCGTACGAATCGTTGCTTCCGCGTACCCGATTCTTCCAGTGGCTGTTGCCATTGAGGAACGGGCTTCGGTCGCAGGACATCCGGAATCAATAGCTTGCCGATGAGGGACTCACGTCTGTGCATTATGAAAGGGAGAAAGTGACAAAACACACCGAGGTGGTGCTGGCTCACTGTTCACGTGGAGTTCGAGAGGCCGGTGCTGATGACTGGCGTGCACGGACACGCACAGCCTTCGTCAGACAGCTCCAACATAAAGCTGCCTTCTGCAGAAAGCCGTCGCCGAAATCGGCCGTCACGCATTCGCGGTCCTTGCGCTCACACCATGTGCAGGTGGTCTTCGCGTGCCATTCAGTCAGTTTGAGATTCATGGGGTTCCTTTCCGAAACCGTTGGTGATCGGGAAACAGCCTGCTGTCGGGGGACAGCAGAGCCAGTGGACTCAAGAGATGAGTACCGATCGCCAGGAAAGGACTGGGAAGGGGGGAAAACCGGAAAAGGGACTTCGCGTGGCCCATGATTGGTCGCTGAGACGCCATCACAGGCCGGCCGCGAAAGGAGTGGGGACGGCTACGGTCGCCCCCGTTGACTACTGAGTGTCATGCCACTGGTATCCCATCGCATCGTAAAGCGGGGCCAAGTGGCCATCGGAAAAGTCGTATCCGGCACCCGGAACGCCGAGGATGAGTTGGCCATCCAACTCAATCGCAGAGATGCCTGTGTCGGCGACTTCGGACCAACCCTGCTCGGCGAAAACTGTCTTGGAGCTTCCGTCTGAGACAGATTCCGTGAGCAGTTGCCGAATGCGATCGGAGTCGGCGGAGTTATTCGGAATATAGGCCGTACCCCACAGAGGCCATTCGACTTGGTCGAAGTCGACAGCGACCACATCGGCCAGCCATCGACTCGGTATGCGGGACCAGGAATCGACCAGTCGATGGATCGCATGACGTTTGGACCGACAAAGTCGACAGGCGCATGACGCATGCTTACCGAAGGCGTCGGCACCATGTGGTATTTGAAAGTGCTCCATTTCTGAGAAGGGGAAAGAGAAAAGAGCCACCCACCGTGAGTGACTGATGTTCCACACCGTCCCCCTCGATGACCGTCCGTAGCGATCAGACATCGGTGAGGAACGATGGTGTGGTTGCGCATTGAGTTCATGTGTCTGTCCTCGCCGTTAATGGCGGACTTGAAATTCATCAAAGGAGTGAGGTGGTCGAAGGAGAGTCGTTCGCACCTCAGAAAGGATGTTCGATTCTAACCGGGGATGGTGGCCTGATTCACGTCGTCGCAAACACCGGCTCATCATCCCTCAGTCCGTGCGACCGCAGCAGGCGGGCGATCAGGGTCGCCCGTCTTGCTCGGTCTCAACGATCATTCGTCGTCGACGTTTGACCGCTGCTGCTGTTCGTGTTCCAGAATGAACTGCCACGCTTCATTCGCAAGATGAGCCGCAATCGGCAAATCATCACGTGAGAAAGCGGACGTCGACTGGAACTGGCCGTCAGAATCCCGATACGTGCGCACGAGGCTCACGCGATGGAACGTCTGGCCGTCGTCCGTCTGATTCTCGAACACACTGGCTGAGATACCGCGAAGACGGAACGACTCAAGAGGTCGGTTGTTGGGAACGCGTGCGGCTTTTGCGTTCGGTTTGGTGGAGTTTCCCATTGGACAGTTGGGGAATGAAATATAGAGATCCACACCGTGAAGTGCCGGAGGTGATGCGTCCCTGACCGGATCATCAATCCGACACTTCACGCTGGTGGTGTGGCAGCCGGCACGGCCGGTTTGTGCCTCCGGCAGGTGGCCGTGCCAGGAAAAGGTTCGTCCTTGAACAGTGATTCGAAA
>JAGQPX010000231.1 GCA_020426505.1 Planctomycetaceae bacterium
CACATTTGATGCGTAGGCCCTGCTGCTCAGCCGCTTCTCTCCGAAGCAAGACTATGCAGTCCGGTTGACAATTTCCCCAGACCTCTATTTCCAAATCAATCATCTTCTCCAACCGAGATACTTCGACGCCGCCAACTACACCATATACGTACGTGGACCACCAATAGCGATCAAGGATTACGTCCCGGCCACCTTTGATTAGAGGCTTGACCTGCGATTCAATGCAGTCGATTTGGGCAGCAACATGCAGAAGTTGCAGGCTGGTCTGATTTATTGACTGTCGTTCCGGATCATGGTGCAGGTCGTAAACCCACTTGCCTACCGATCCCGGCTCATTCCCGGGAAACGCAAGCACATTTGCCGGCCTCGATTTGCTGATCTTGGTTGCCAGTGTGCTGGCGACGGTACTCTTCCCGACGTCGTCAACGCCTTCCAGCACAACAAGTCGACCTGTCGATTCACCCATGTCAGGTCTCCATAGCTTGGTTTGGCTGCACATAGTCAATGGTTCTGTGGATCAAATCTGCTCGAACCGTTCCGCCACGATTTGCATACACGCTGCGCCACACTCGGTATCCAGCCAGAATGGCGTTCTCCCATTCGAATAGCGCACGAACTTTGACCTCGCGGTCCAGCACGAGCGAATGAATGGTCTTGAGCAAGTGATAGTCAAGTGTGTTAATGCCATCCAAGAAGTTGTGCTCGCGTGCGTACTGAAACACAAGCTGCGAGATCAGTTCCTCGATGATTCGAGAACGTGCGCCGTCCTCGACAACGTCTGTCGTTTCATCAGACTTCCGCTTTACTTTCAGCAATTTGCGGATGATCGGTGACCAGCCAAGCACTGCCGCGTAAGAAAGGTGAAAGACATCGTGAAAGCGATAGCCATCGTCGTCAGGTGCGTTGTCCGTCAACGGATCTCCGACAGGCTCGCCGTCATGTTTGATGACAACGGTAATCGAGTCGCTTTCTAGGAGTTCCTCAAATGTGATTTCAAGGTGCCTCGGCAGCTTTTCATTCTCCGGAAACGCTTCGTCGAATAGATGGGCTCGGCTGTTGTCAAAGAGCTCGCCCTGTACCTCCGTCGACGTAATCGGCCAACGGCCCTGGACCTTTTCGAGGTTTTGACTCGCGATCAGCCCCAAATCCAGATCGAACTTCGTGGCCACGTTAGCGATGTACCAAAGCAGATCTCCCAAGTCTTCTGCAACTTGTTCGTGGAACCGCTGATGCGCTCCACCATCGCGCAGGTATTTCTTGTATTCCGACAACAACGTGCCCACTTCGCCCGCAAGACCAAGCAGTGGGACCAGCTTGCTCTTTTCGTCGTCATCCAAGACTTGGTCCGTTTTGACAGCACTCATTTGATAGTCGGTGAAATCCATTGCTCACTTATCCCCTTTTTCGACGGCTGTCTGTTCCTGCTTGATGCGCTCATTTATACCCCACTTCGGCGGATACCAGAGTGGCAGCGGATCAGAATTGCGTTTGTACTTCTGCTTGATTCGAGTGCGGTTGGCGATGCCCTGCACCGCGGGATGGCTCACTCGAGAATACTTGCTGATTTCACAGAAGAGATTCTGGCAATCGATAAGCTGAAGTGGTCGTCCCCACAGACTCTCGAATTCAAGTCCCAGCCTCTCAAATTCTTCGCGTTGCCGTTCAGTCACGAGCTTGATGATGTCGGTTTCCGACAGTCCGCCAAGTGAAGTAAAGCATTTGCTGATGCCATCGATTGCGCCAGGGCCCGGCACGACAAACTCCATTTCGTCGAAATCGCAAAGCTCGCTGTAATTCAGATCGGTGACATATTGGTAGGCAAGAAAGTCACCAATCATCGGATATGAAAGGAGCAAATCGAATGCTTGCCGCATCGACTTGCAGGCGGCGATCTGATCCGGAACTTCGTCGTCCATCATCTGCTGCAGTAGATCGAGATGGCTGCGGTGTTTCTTCGTGCTGCCCTGCTTCCGACTACCGGATGGCATAATGTAGGCCGCGCTGTAGATGGTCTGCTTGCGATCCATAGCGGCAGTCAGCACTCGATTGTAAGTCTCGAACGAATAGCTGTCGTAGGAAATCTCGCCGACTTCGGACTGCAATAGCTCCCAGGTTTCTATCTTGTTGAAGAGCTTGAACAGGATGGTTCGGAAAAACACCTCGTGCGATGTGTTTGGCCCTTGGTAAATGACGTTTCGTATTAGGTATTGGCTCACACGATCGGATGCACGATACGCATTCGTGAACTTGTACGTCGCAATAATATCGTCGGATGACCACGGGTACGGCTCACCCCGGAAACGACGAAAAAAGGCCGCCTGTCGCTCGACCGCAAAGTGCCAGTAAGTGTCATAAACCATTGATGGCTTCGCCGGGGCGAGCGATGCGAATGCTCTCGCAGAATTTCGTTTGACCTCATCAACGGGCCAAAGGGTCTTTTGTTGATTCTTACGATTCATGCGGACGGTTCCTCGCCGTCCGAAATCAGAGGGGCCAAGTCAGTGCCAAGTCCTTCCAGTTCGCCCTTGTTCGGTGTGCCACGCTGAGCAACTGAGGCGATGCACGTCATCTTTGTGAGCTTGAGTTCAAGTTGTTTCGCCATGAATTCGCCGAGACGGCAAAGTCCGAGATAGTTGCCGTAGGCACGGTCAACAATGTACTGCGTCGCGTAAAAGCCTGTAATCGCCAAGCCGTTTTCGCCGACAGGAGCGAAGGAGACTTGATGGAGGCAAGGGAAACCAAGCTGCCGGGAGTTCACATGGTCCAATGCAGGGTCGAAAACTGAGGCCTGCAAAGCACTTCGCCTGTGGTTGCCGCCACGATACGTGTCGACGATGTGCTTGAGTTGATTGATTGGTCGGTCATTCGCTGTATTCGGTCGATATGAAGTCAGACGTCGGAAGTAGGAACCGCGACGATTTTGAGAGCATCTCTTGAGACGAGGCCAGGCCTTCTCAAATCGTTCGTACAGCAATTCCGCATCTTTCTCGGCACTTGGATTCCAAAACGACGAAGGAAAGATCGTGTTGGCAACCGTGTGAACGGTCTGAAGTTTGGTGAATCGTTCGTCTCCTGACGATTTGAATCCGTCAATGCAGTTGTTCAATTTCATTCGTATGTCGGATCGCTCAGGCAGCGGGTTGTCACCAATTCTCACAGAGACAACGAGCGGAGAAATCTCACTGACACCACGTCTTGTCACTTGCAAGAACGCTCTCGTCCATGCCGTCGAAATATCTGATTCTTCAATTGTCATCATGTCGCTACTCATCTTCGGTCTCCTCGTCGAATCGGTAGGGGGCACGACCGACGTAGTTCTTGCGGCTAATGCGAACGAATGTCGCCCAACCATCCGTCGTGCTGACTTTGCAGATTCCGGAAGTGACTGCGGTGATGACCGTGCGAGAGTTCGTTTGATCGGTGACTTCAGCGGATGTCCCTTCCAGTGTTGCATTGGGCGGTAACAGAACAGAATCACCAACTTCAATGTCCGCGCACTTCTCATCCCAATGCGTATCGACCACGATTAGATTCTGCGGGCACGGCTTTCCAAACAGCGACTCGCGCAGGTGCTTTGGCTGGCTTTTCGTAAGTTCAGACGCCCGTCCCATGTCGATAATCCCGAGGGTGTGTTCCATGTGAGTCACGAACCCGCCGTAACTGACGCCGAACAATGTTGAAATCGCGTAAATCTCCTCATGCCGACAGATTCTTGGGTCAAGCGATCGTTTTGATAACTCGTGGCTGACCGCAAGTTTCGGCATCTGGATCGCAGAGGAAAACACGTCAACGAGAAACTCATCTGGCTCGAATCGTCTTGCTTGCGATCGATTCTCGACCAGTTCATCCCACTGGGTACCGTGCCCGAATACGTGATGGCCTAATTCGTGACCACAGGTGAGTGCCTTGCGGCCCGCCGGACGAGATGACGAAACGATGATCGTTGGCTGCGGCTTTGCGTCCGCTTGATACACGCCCTCCATTGACGGTATGTCCGCGAAGCGCACTGACACGCCGACTTTTTCAGCGAAGTCAAAGATGCTGATGGGCGCATGAAACGCCACTCCTGCTGCCCTGCGCGTTTTCATGGCTTGGGCTATCGCCTGCTGCGCGAGTTGCTTTCTACTCTGAGTCATCGCTGCCCTCCGTGCCGCGAAGCATCTGCAACAAGCCCAACAACTTATCGAGGTCCTTGTCCTTGAGCTTGCTCAGTTGGCGAGCAGCCAGCATGATCTTGTCTGTACCTTCGGTGGTGTCTCCCGATCCTTCGGTAATCCAATTTGCATCGACCCCATACAACTTTCCGAATGTCGCAATCTCCTCGGCACTGACCCGACGCCGTCCGGCTTCAATCTCAGAAATTGTGGGGCGGTGCATTCCCAGTCGCTTTGCAACCTGTCCTTGTGACAAGCCTGCCGATTCACGTGCCATTCGCAGCCGACCAGCGATCGCTTCACGAAGCTCTGTGCCGTCTTTGCTCATGCCTTGGCCTCCGCCGCAACCCTGCAAATCGCGTCAGCAATCTGATCCACGGAGAGGGCCTTTGTACCTTTTTCGTTGACAAATGCATTTACGCCGGGAATCTCGAATCCAATTCGACCCGATAACATCGACGATGCTTCAACGCCACTTAAGCTGTCGAATTCATCAAGGTCACCAATGGGACAAGTGGCGGCAGTGATCACCCCCACCTTTCTTCCACTAAGTTCCTGAACTGACTTCAAGACTTCGAGAATCGCTTCAACTGCTTTTTGCTTTTCCATGCTGATACTCCCGTAGATTACGGTGTGGTAATAATATCTTACCATTCAGCCCCAGTATGTCAACTCCCATGAAGTTTAGACGGCTCCATTGGTGCAGATTGGTATTCTCGGACTGTGGCCGAATGCGTTAAACTGCATCAACAACACACGACAGGGAGGTTGTGATGGATCAGAACAATTCATGCCGGATTGAAGCGGAAGCGGCTCAGGCATTGGCCGAGTGGAAGGCTCTTTTTGCTGAGCAGGTTGCCGGAAGGGCGAAGGAACTGGCGAAGAATAGCGGCACCACGCAAGTCATCACACTTGGTCACTATCGTCAGGCTGCAAGTATCGCCGTGCAGATGCTGGCGACCGCAGTTCAGGACGTAGATTCAAGCGATGGCCGTCGAGAAGCAGCATGATCCCGATGCCGGGACACTTTCCGAAGGTGCGAATGACTGGTTTCGCCAATTTCTGAAGCTCCTTGAGATCTTTCTGACAGAGACGGGACAGGGACTTCCGTCCGATGCCGATCACGCAGGCTACAGCCTTGCTGCGATGCGGGCAGTGAAGATGACCCTGCTCGATTCTGGTTTCGACAATGAACAGATTCTCAGTCTCTTTGGGCGTGTCGCAGCGGAAAATGCCGAGGTCTCACCAATGCCTGAATGGACAGCCGAACTCAATAGACGTCGGTTCGAACTCATCGATGGCGATATTCAAGGGACGCTCAGTCACAAGGAACGAGTTGAACTGGCCGGCCTAACGCAACTCATGCGAGAGCACTTGGATTCGGAAGTCAACTTGCCGTTCGAGGGTGCAAGGAAGCTGCACTGTCATCTCACCGAGTTGGATTCAGAGTCGACGGGATACGGCCAGTGATCTTTGACTATCCCGTACTACGAATTGGACGAACTCACGGACCTACCGGGTACTCGTCGTACGAGTCATTTCGCCCGTGGCTGCGTGATGAATTCACATTTCGTTGTGTCTACTGCCTGAAACGCGAAACGTGGGGGCAGGTCACCGGTGAGTTTGAGCTGGATCATTTCGAACCACAATCGCTGATCCCGGAACGAACGCTCGACTATTTCAATCTTATCTACGCTTGCAGACGCTGCAATTCAGTCAAACTTGATCAACCGATCGATGATCCATTGAAGTTTCTGGCGTCGGATGTCGTCGTCGTGTTGCCGGATGGAGTTCTTTCCAGCGACAGTCTCGATGCAAAACGGCTCATCGGGCAAATCGATTTGAATTCACCCGCGCTGCAGCGCTGGCGTGTCATGTGGATGCGGATCGTCGATCTAGCAAAGGAACGTGATTCTGCACTGCATCAGCAACTGACAGGTTTCCCAGAGGACTTGCCTGATCTTGGACGTTTGCGACCTCCTAGCAATTCTCGTCCGGAAGGTATCGAAATCAGTTGGCACGCTAAGCAGCAGAGAGGCCAACTCCCTGAAAGCTACTGATTCCAGAAACCTTTGAACTCGCTAGTTACAACCCGTGTACAAGACCGCTGCCACTCCACCACCAAGTCGACACACAAACGGCTTCACTTTGCCAAACACCATTCGTGACACAGGGCGGCGTGGCATTTGTAAGTTGCGCGCCTTTGTTCAATGCTCCGGTCCAACACGCCGGAGTTAAATAGGTTTGCGAGTATTCCTGATTCTGAAACGGGCACCTAGCACTACTCCGTTAAGTTGATA
>JAGQPX010000232.1 GCA_020426505.1 Planctomycetaceae bacterium
TGGTGAGGATGTTGAACGCGGAGGCCCGGAACTGATCGATGGCACCGAGCGAGCCAGTCTGATCGAGGTCACGACGAAAGCGGTCGAACTGTTTGACGAGTGACTGCCGGTCATCGAAGCGGCCCCCTTCCATCCCGGCGACGAGTGTGAGGTTGGGCGGCTGAAACTTGTCGACGGACGGGTCGCCCGTGTCGAACGCCTTCTGACTGACGCCGAGATAAGTGGGCATCGTCATGAAGGGGGCCCGCTGCACGCCGACGTACTGGGGCAGACCGTCAGCTCGGGGACCGCGAATCTGCGAAGCGATCATGCCGAAGTCGGGATGCTCGGAGCGGGCCTGCGACGTGGGGTCCGGATTGCTGGGCGTCTTGCCGGTGAGCACCTCGATACTGCCGTCGTTATGAGCCGACATCTCATGATGCAGCGAGCGGATGATCGAGAACTTGTCCGCCATCTGTGCCTGCAGCGGCATGTACTCACAAATCTCGATGCCCGGCACTTTGGTGCGGATCGGATTGAGCGGCCCGCGATACTCACTCGGAGCATCCGGCTTCATGTCGTATGTTTCCAGCTGACTCGGTCCGCCCCACATCCAGAACAGGATGACGGACGTGTCCGCGTTCGGCTCCCCCGCAGCTGCCCGCCGTGCGAGGACATCCGAAAGTGTGATCCCACCGAGTGCGAGGGTGCCGGCTCGCAGGAATTCGCGACGGCGCAGCGGACCTCGACAGGGAGAGGATGTGGTCATGAATCGTGCTGGTGCCTTCATTCGGGTCACCGGGAGTCAATCCATTCAGTTTACCCGCCCGTCGAGACAAGCAAAAGATTCTTACTGGCCGACCTGAAAAAAATGGGGCGAGTTGGCTGGACAGGTGGAGGTTACAGAACCTAGATTCCCCTTTGGTTCGTGTGCACGTGAGCGCCACGATCCAGATCATGGATGTACTCAGACGGTTTCTGAGTTTCCCCAACACTACGCGGGAGCCAGGGCAATGTTCTCCTCAACGTTACTTTCAGCCGCACGAGTGTGTGCTGTCGTCTTCGGCATCGCCTGCTTCGCGAGTCCTTGTGAAGCGACGATCATGTTCACGCAGAGTGCCGTCTCGACGGACCTCAACTTCTCGCCCTACACAAAGCTGACCGATACCACCGGCTTCGGATCTGTAGGGGGAACACGGATGTTGGAGTTCACCACGGACACCAATCTGACGATCTCGTCCATGGGCGTCGGAAGTATTCAAGCGGAGACGACCAAGTTCACGACAGCGACGTTCTCTCCATCGACCGGCTTCTTATTTGGGATCCTGGAGATCAATCCGCAAATCGCCCCGGCAGGTACGCCCGGTACCTTCACTCTCTCGGCGATGGATCAGTTTGGGACGATCTACAACAGTGGTTCGTTTACTCTCGGGGCAGGAAGCAACCGAGTCGCCGCCGTGGGAAGTGGTGGCATGTTCATCAAATCGCTCTCGATTACAGCCAATGATGCTCTGATCGACGGTATCACCCAGGTGCGAGCGACCGCCACCGAACTGGCTGCGGTTCCCGAACCATCATCCGGGCTCTTATTGCTGAGCCTTGCCGGTATCTACGGCATACGTCGACGACGAAAACGCCAGCAATCCGCCGCGTAAGGGCATCCATCCGGCCCCAACTCGCTGTAGGCGCAGCTGACTGTCGTGTTATGATGGGGATGTTCTCCTTCCTCCTGCGCGAGCAGTTTGATGTTGCGTGTCCTCGGTTCAACCAAACGACTGTGCACCGGTCTTCACCGCCGGGAGTTTCTGCAGGTCGGTGGACTGGGCGCCGCAGGGTTGATGTCAGGAGCGACGACGTATGCATCGAGTGATGCTCCTGCGTTGCCGGGGTTCGGTCGGGCGAAGCGGTGTCTCATTCTGTTTCTGTATGGCTCACCGAGTCAGCTGGAAACGTACGACATGAAGCCGCAGGCTCCGGTCGAGATTCGCGGAACGATGGAGCCGATCGCCTCATCGCTGCCGGGGCTCGATGTGTGCGAATACCTGCCGAATATGGCACGCGTCATGGATCGCACAACAGTCGTGCGGTCGGTCACGCATCCGTACCCGCTGCACGGAGTCGCGTATGCGATGACCGGCGTGCCGGCGATCGATGTGGCGATGGAACTCAACCCGTACGACCAGCGGCATCATCCGTGGTTCGGTTCGATTGTCGAGTACCTCGATCGCCAAAGTGGCCGCGAACGTGTGCCCGATGCCGTGCAGAACCTCGCGATCCCGTTCCAGTTCAGCAGTCAGCGGACGGATCAACCATTTCGCGCGGGACCATACGGGGCGTTCCTGGGAAATGCCTACAACCCGATCTACACAGAGTACGACGGCCAAGGAACGACGACCGTCACCAAGGCACGTCCTGGATTCGAGTGGACCGGGCTGGAGCCGTACGTCAGTTGCGATGCAGAGAGTCACTTCCGACTCGCAGGCACCGGCGGAGTCGCCACCGCCACGCTTGATCGCCTCGATCGACGTCGCTCTCTGTTGGAGCAGTTTGACGAGACCCGCAGGCACCTCGAACGGGCATCATCCGGGCAGGCATTGAGCGACTTCCAGCAACAGGCGCTGTCGCTGGTCACTTCGACAAAGGTCCGAGAAGCCCTTGATGTCCGTCGTGAGTCTCTCAAGATGCGTGAGCAGTACGGGATGACACTCTTCGGCCAGGGGTGCCTCGCTGCCCGGCGAATGCTCGAAGCGGGGACCAAACTGGCAACCGTCTTCTGGGACGAGTGGGGGCTCGCCGGCGACGCGTGGGACACGCACTACGAACACTTCCCCCGTATGGAGAACCAACTCCTGCCGCAGCTGGACCTCGCCGTGAGCGGACTCTTGCTCGACCTCGAACAACGGGGCATGCTGGATGACACGCTCGTCGCCATCATGAGCGAACATGGTCGTACACCAAAGCTCGGCAATGGGTCGGGAGCCAGCCGCGACCATTGGTCGCGTGCGTACTCGGCTCTGTTCTTCGGCGGCGGAATCGCGAAGGGGCAAGTCGTCGGTGCGACCGACCAGCACGCCAGCGACGTCGCTGATTACCCCGTCTCGCCGAAGGACCTGCTGGCGACGATGTACCACTTACTCGGCATCGACCCGCACACCTTCATCCCCGACCGCACCGGTCGCCCCATCCCGCTCCTGCCCAGCGAAAGCCGAGTCATCCCCGAGATGCTGGCTTGACGGGAATGTCGAATTCCGAAATCGGAATGACGAAGGAAGCCCGAATGTCGGAATTCCGAAGTGTGTAATCGTCATCCGCCGCTTCACTGGCATGTTCGCTCAAAGTGCGTACGATGGCACGTATTCGAGCTTAAACATTTCGGATTTCCTTCGTCATTCTGATTTCGAGTTCGGGTTTCTCCCCGAGGTTCACGCATGAATTCTGCATCTGAGACAAAGGCTGCGATCGGTCTCGACTTTGGGACCGAGTCGGTCCGGGCGTTGGTTGTTGATCTGGAAGGTCACGAGTTGGGCGAGGCGGTCGATGCCTACGCACACGGACAGATCACCGAGGCGCTTCCCGGCACGGGTGAGAAGTTGCCGCCCGATTTTGCCTTTCAGCACCCGAGTGACTGGATCGAGTCAGCCGTCACAGCTGTGCAGGGTGCGGTGAAGGCAGCGGGCATCGACGGCGATCAGATCGTCGGCATCGGGGTCGACTTCACCAGTTGCACGATGCTGCCCGCCCTCGCCGATGGCACGCCGCTCTGTCTCGATGACCGCTTCGCAACCGAGAAGTTCGCGTGGCCCAAATTGTGGAAGCACCATGGAGCAAAGTCGCAGACCGACCGCATCAACGAGGTGGCTCAAAAGCGAAACGAGTCGTTCCTCTCCCG
>JAGQPX010000233.1 GCA_020426505.1 Planctomycetaceae bacterium
TGCTTTCTCAAGTGCATAGTCCCGTCAACTTTTTCTTGGGGTGACTGAATCCGGCAGATGGAATGCAATCAGCGACATTTCCGAACGAAAGGGTACGATGCGAAATAACGGGCGTGGATTCGCAGACCCCATTTTCGGAATCACCGATCCCGCCAAGAGCAAGCCGTGTTCGCCAGGTCATTTCACATGAATCACAACACAGGTGATGTTGTCTTTTGAGCCGCCGGCTTCGGCTGCGGAGACGAGGGTTGCGGCCGCCTGTTGTGGGTCGTCTTCGCCGGCGAGCAAATGCGAGATGGCACCGTCATCGAGGCCGTCCGTGACGCCGTCGGAGCAGAGCATCAGCCGATCGCCCGTTTGGGGGGTGATGCGTTTGGGCTCCGTGCCGTTGCTGCCTTCTTTGGTACCCAGGTATCGATACAGCACGTTCTTGTACCGATGGGTCGTCGCCTCTTCGGCAGAGATTGTGCCCGCCTCGATCAACGCTTGCGTGAGTGAATGATCCTTTGTGAGTTGTTTGAGCTTGCCGTCTCTCAGCAGGTAGACGCGACTGTCTCCCACTCCGCCGATGTACAACGTGCTGTTGACCGATGTCACAAACACGATCGTCGTTCCCATATTGTGGTAACTGGGGTCGAGTTCGCCGAGGGCCATGATCTCGCCGTTGGCGTGGCTCACAGCGTTGTCGATGGCCGGGATGATCTTTGCGGGGTCGTCGCTTGAGAAATCGAGGGACTTATTCAGTCGTTCCGAGACGAGTTCGATCGCGAGTTGACTCGCTTTTTCACCCGCACTCTGTCCGCCCATCCCGTCTGCGACAAGGAAGTATCGCCCGTCGGGATCGACGAAACAGTTGTCTTCGTTATTCTCTCGGAAGTTGCCGGTGATGCTCACCGAGCCCCATTCCAATTGGAGCTTGCCTGCCATCAATTCGCCTGTAGGTAAAACTCGACCCTCGCAGAGGTTGTATTCTAGCAACCACGGTAACCGTTGGGCACCGGAATATCAGCCCTGACGCAGCTCAATTCTCCAGCGGTGATGTTTGTAAGGCCTTTCAGTCCGCACGAACAACCTACTTTCGCGTCTGAAGGCTCTTGTGTGGATCGATGGTGGCCATGAGGTCGCTGATGCCGAAGGTCGTCGCCGGAATCAACAACTCACCCGCTCCAAATCCTGCACTCGTGCCGAGCAGCCGGGCGTGACTCTCGACCAGGTGGAACACTCGTTCCTTCGCGGGAGGGAACTGCGTCTGGTAAGCCCTCACCGATTCCAGCTTCACATCGAGTGTGTCCGTAATGTCGACGACAAACGACCCCGGAGCGTTCATGGCGTTCAACGATCCGAAGCCCAGCGAGTACCAAATCTGTTTGGAGATGGTGTGAACCGGGAGATTGTCGAAGTACTCGTCCCATTTCGTCAGCCGGGAGTAGAACACGGCTGCGTCGGAAATCTGCACGGCCTGAAAGTGGTCGGGAGAGGCCATCGGCGTTTTGGCGTAAATACTGAGCACCAGTGACGGTCGGTAGCGCCGAAAGACCTTGGCCAACTCCACGCGCGTCTCGAAGGTGTCGAACAGGCGTCGATTTGGCAGGTCGAGAGTTTCGCGAACGTGAACGCCCAGGGTCTCCGCTGCGGCCTGTGCTTCGGCCAGCCGGACCTCTGGTCCCGGGCTGAGCGGCGTCGGCTCGCCGTCGGTCAGATCGACAATCCCGACACGGTAGCCCTGTCGTACGAGTTGTGCGAGAAGCCCACCGACGGCAATTTCCACATCATCCGGATGCGCACCGACGGCGATCACGTCCAGCGGTTCAGGAAGTTCGGAAGTCGTCATGGGAGTTAATCTGAAGGAAGTTGATGCTGGCAATCCGATTCATCCCGGAACTGCCGGAGGAGTTTGGCGAGTCGATGCGGATGCGTCACGTGAGGGAGCGACCCGCAATTGTCGAGAGACTCAACTCGACTGTGCGGTGTGCGTTCTGCGATGTCGAGCTGAGCATCGACCGACCGGCGACCGTCGCCTTCACACGCGATGACAAGCAGCGGCGTCTGTATCTCAGACAACCGCCCGGTGAGATCAACACGTCCAGAGAGGGTTGCCCGTGACGCCAGTTCGCGAAGGGGCGTTCGTCCCATCTGTTCCTCGTAGAACGACCATCGTGTCCCGTCGAACGGAGGAAACCACTGGCGATGGTTCTCCTGTTGGACACGGAGTGCGGGCGACACGTCGGCGAGAGATTGTTGGGCATGCCGTCCGAGTAACATCAAGGCACGCTCGGTCAACGAGAAGTGCCGCCTCGCAAAGGCACCCTGGAGCGAACAGCGGGAGATGCGATCCGGCACGTCGAGCATGGCCTGCATGGCCACGAGGCACCCGAACGACGTCGCGTGCATAGCCCATTCCGCGTGGCCCAACTCGTCAGCGACGGCGATCACCTGAGTTGACAGGTTGTGGAGGTGCTCCAGAGGGGATAACCGCTTGTCAGGGGTTTCGGCGTGCCAATCGATGGCGATCGTGGCGTGTTCGTCTTTGAGAAGCCATGCCAGCAGGGCGAACAATTCGTGACTACCGACAAATCCATTGAGGAGATAAAGCGGCGGCCCATCGCCAAAGCGATACGTATCGACGGGACCATTGTTCGTCTGGACTGTGACCGACTCGCCTTCTCTGCGGTAGGCGGCAACAACCTGTCGCCAGTCAAGCGGAGTCGGACATCCTTCGGATGAGGCATTCTCCGCGACTGGAAGAGGAGTCCGCTGGGGTTCTGAGGATTCCGCCGACGGTGATTGGGGAGAATTCGTCAACATTGCGAGGAGCCGTTCCCGTTCGATCGTCGTGTGATTTCGACTCATCGTACGGAATCACCTTTAGGAGGGGAAACCGAATGCTTTCTCGGTGCCGCTCCGACGTGCAAACCGTCGAGCCTAGAAGGAGTCTTCTAATTGACGGATGAGAGGAAAAGGGTACGGCTCCTGGTGCAAACCAGTTCCAAGGAAGGAGCCGCACCCATGTCCGAGAGGAAGTATGTTACGAATTTGACAGAAGCACAA
>JAGQPX010000234.1 GCA_020426505.1 Planctomycetaceae bacterium
GTCGCTCTTCGATTTCGCGGACGGAAGTGAGGTACTGGTCGAGACGCGATTGATCATCGCGACCGAGTGCTCGCCTGACCTGACGTGTGTCATCCAACAACGTGTCGAGGATGCTGCCTCGTTCGTCGAGTTGATGGAGCTGGCGTTTTACAGCAGCCTGATCGCCCTGGACGAACATCTTGCGAAACAGAGCAGACGCACTGTCTTCGGCGGGCAGCAGCACACCGTCGCGCGTCCAGGAGAGACTGCGGTTGGCCTTGTCGATGTTCACGCCCAGGTTGAGTGTGGGAAACCTGGTAACCGGGCCAAGCCGTTCTGAAGCAAATTGATCAAGCGAGATCGTATTGCGAAAGCCACTCTTGGTTGGGCCACGGGCTGCCGTGAGAAAGCAGTTCTCTGTGCTGTGGCCACCGTCGACATCGGGGTGTGAGAGGCCACTGATCACCGTGAAGTCTTCGCGGAACTCGGCCAGATCAGCGAGGTACGGTGAGAGTTCGTAATCTCGGCCCGTCCCCTCGGGAAAGAACGGCTTGGGTAGCACGCCGAGATTATTGGAAATCAACAGCATCCGCCGCGGGGTGGCTGACTCGATGTCCCTGGCGAACGCAGGGCGCATACTCTCCAGCAGGGGCAGTGCGAGCGTGACTCCGGCACCGCGAAGAAGCTGACGACGGGTGAGTCGAGACAGGGAGAGGGGGAGACAAGGAGAAGGGGAGACAGTCTGAGGAGGAGACAGTGTGCCACGTTTTCGCTGTCTTCTTGTCTCCCTGTCCGATTGCCTCACTGCCTTTCGTCTCATTGTCGCTTCTCCTTCGTGATGATCCAGTCATCGGAGTGATTTTGCATGTTGACGAGCATGGCCACAATCGCATCAAACTCGGTGTAGAGCACGCGGGTGGACTCAGCCTCAACGTACCTGCACTCGACGGCGAACTGCAGCCAGGTTTGCGTTTCCGCGGCTTCACCTTCCGCATCATTGAGCTTGCTCACAAACGACCCTTGATAGCGTCGTTTTCTCCATGCCTCGGTGATGTTCGCGGCGACCGATCGGGAAGAACGACGAATCTGATCCGTGAGCGAATACCGTTCTTCGACCGGAAAGCTCTTGCTAAGCCGAAACACGTCCATCGCTGCCTTGAAGGCGCGTTGATAAACCTCAAGGTCTGTGTGCCTCACCACTTTCGGTTTGCGCTTCAAACTATTCGCCTCACTCATCGTCTATCTCCTTGTCACCCCGTCTGATTGTCTCCCCATCTCGTTGTCCCAAAAACACCCGGCTCCGCACGAGTACGTGAATCAGATCTCGCACTCGATATCCATCTGCTTCGCAGGCATCGAGCATTGATTCGATCTCCTCGCGATCTGAAAACCGGGCCGGAGTTCCGGTCGCATAAAGCGTGAATTGGTGCAGAAGATTGCGGGCCAGTTGGCGGGGATTGCCTGCAAGGATGGCCTTCAGTTCGTGAATGTCCCGGAAGCGGCGACCATCCAACAATTGACCACTGGCGTCGACTGACTCTGAAAGCGTGTACGCGAAATCGTGGCCGGCACGGTCGATGCCGGTGACCGCTTCTC
>JAGQPX010000235.1 GCA_020426505.1 Planctomycetaceae bacterium
GATCACCAAGGAATGGGAAGGCTATGCGATCGACGCGGACATCTCCTTTGCTGACATCAAGGAGGACGAGTACCTCGGTATCTTCTTCAGCGGTGGACGCGCACCGGAGTACATCCGCTACGACGAAGACCTCGTCCGCGTGACGAAACATTTCTTCGAGACCAACAAACCGATCGGCTGCGTTTGTCACGGCGTCGAGATCCCCGCCTACGCGGATTGTGTGCGCGGCCGCAAGATGGCGACGGTGCCCAAGTGCAAGTTCGACCTCGAAGTCTGCGGCGGCACGTTTGTCGACGAACCGTGTGTGATCGACGGCAACCTCGTCAGCGGCCGCACCTACCACGACCACGGTCACTACATCGGCCCGTGGATGAAACTGCTGGACGAGGCACGGGAAGAGTTGTCGTAAGGTATCCGTCAGGAATTTGGCCCGGGAGTCTGATAGAATGCCAAGAAAGGTGCGGGCTCTCGTCAGGGATCTCCTTCGAGCCGGATTCAATGAGATCAAAGGTGGAGGTAAAGGGTCGCATCGTAAGTTCGCCCACTCCGGATACCCCAAGATCGTGATGATCAGCGGCGGCTTGGGCGATGATGCGAAGCCCTATCAAGAGAAACAGGTCGCTATCGCAATTGAGGCTGTTGATGAAAGCGAGTGATCAATATCACAAGTGGGTCGAATGGAGTGACGAAGACGGGACGTACATCGGTCGTTGTCCCGACCTCCTGACCGGAATTCACGGTGACGACCCCGTTCAACTCTACGCTGAGCTGTGCGATGTCGCCGACGAGGCGGTTCAGTACTTCCTCGACAACGGTCGCCCACTTCCCACCCCTCGAACTCGACCGATGCAGGAAGTGTTGTAATTCAGACGTGGGATGCGAGTTTGTCATCCTGGAACGACCGGAATACGTTCGTCGCACAATCGGGTATGTTGAGAGAAACCCGCACGTGCCACAACACTGGCCATTCGTACTCAAATACGACAACTGGCCATTTCACAGAAGACATCAAGGATCGCTTGCGGATTAGCGCCGGCCAGAGAAGTCGCGATCTCAGCGATCATACTCATCCGCCAAGCGGCATCTGTTCCCGGCAGATCAGTAGACCCGAACCGCGAGCTGACGACCGCGTTCGGATTGATCTTCTGATCATGGTAACAAGCTCACTGCTGTGCGACACTGCTGTGGCGTTGGGACGATTCGGTGGCCGCGGCGGTCTTGCTCATTGAAAGTGCCTCATTGAGTTTGTCAATGATGCGAGCCTGCGTGACGAGACCGTCGAAGACGACCGGGTCTGCGTTGGGCTCCGGAGGAAAGATCAGATAGAGAGGCAGGCTGATGCTGTCGTAGCGATCAAGCCATTCCTTGATCTCCGGATCGGGATGAGTGTAGTCCGCCACAAGTGCGGCGACGTTATGTTCCTTCAGGAATTCCGTCGTTGGTTCCGTCTTTAAGGCGTACTTCTTGTTCGTCTGACAGATGGCACACCATGTCGCCGTGAAGTCGATCAGAATTGGCCGGCCTTCCTTCCTCAACTCCGCTACTCGAGCTCCCGAGAACGGCTCCCATAACGTTGGTCGATTCGCCGATCGGTACTGATCCCAAGCAAATCCGGAGATCAGCAGAAGAATGACGAGCGCCGATCCACGAACGGCCATCTTCTTTTGAGATGTCGATGAGTAGTCGTAAAGCGTACCGATCATCCAGACCGCGATCGCCAGTCCCAGCAGGAAGATCAACGTTGGGAGGATAGCCTCAGCCTTGAGTGAATAGATGATCCAGATGGTGGCACCCATCAATGCAAACCCGGAGAACTCTTTGAATCGCACCATCCACATCCCCGGTTTCGGGAGAAGTCGGATTGAACTCGGAAAGATGCCGACCATCAAGTAGGGCGATGCCATACCGAGTCCCATGACGCCCCAAACCAGAAACACGACGGGAGCGGACTGCTTCACCGACCATGCAAGAGCGCTCCCCATAAACGGTCCGCTGCACGGCGTTGCCAGCAACGTGGCGAAGATCCCGGTGATGAATGCGCCCATCAGTCCCTCGCGATGCTGCCCGCCTGCCGAGCCCACCATCCCCGGAATTGGAATTTCAAAGACGCCCAACATGCTGAGGCCCATCGTGAACACGATGGCAATCATCACCAGGTTGAACTCCGGCTTTTGGAACAGTCCGCCCCAACCCATTTTGAGGGTGACAGCGAGCGTTGCGAGAACCAGGAAGACACCAATCACGCCGAGCGAATAGCAGATGTTGAGAAGCAGGACACGCCCACGGCTCTCGCCAGCCTGCTGAACAAAGCTCATGAGTTTGATTGCCAGAACCGGCAGGACACATGGCATCACGTTCAAGATCAGTCCTCCACCGAATGCCAGCAGGAGGTACCACGCGAGCCCAGCTTCCTTCGTCTCATTCGCGCTCTCATCGTCGACCGCATCGTCAGCTTCGACGACTGGTGCATCCGCAAGTTCCTCCGCCGATTGTTCGAGTGTGATATTACTCGACGTAATCGTTGACGCCGCTGCGATGTGGCCTGGCACTTGAAGACTGCCCAGCGCAAAGGGGACCGCTTTGGGGGGCATGCAACTGGTTTTGCAGATTTGGTATTCAATCTCTCCGGCGACGCCGTAGGGTCCAGGTTCGATGACTTCAAACGTTTGGGTCCAGGTGACCGTGTCGTGATGGACGTGTTCGGTGATCGACGAATCCTCAATCTCTTGCTCAATTGTTTCAGGCGGATGGGTTGGCTCGAACTCTTCGGTCACCGGGCGGAGGTTGGTCAACTCGTCGAGGAACAACTCGGTCGGATTGCTGATCTGTTGTTCATGCGGGATGAGGCCGAAGGTGTGCCAGTCGTCTTCGAGGGACATGGTCACAGCAACGGTGACGGTGTCGCCCGGTTGGGCGTCGGTCGGCTGCATCTCGAACTGCAGTGTGAGTGGGTCGGGCGTGTTGGCATTCGTTCGGGTTGGCCGGACGAGGTAGCCGTACTCCAGCGACGTCGTTTTGGTCGCCTCAGGCGACTCCGTCAGTGTTTTGCCCGCTGCGATGACCGTGTCGAACGACTCGGTCATCGGTGTGCAGGACGATGCATCGCAAACCTGAAAATTGAGTTCGCCAGCGACGTACGCACGATCGGCGGGGACCTCACCCGTCAACTTGAAGCGACGGCTCCAGGTGACGTTGCCCGTAAACTTCTCGATCTCCTGACCAAAACTCTCTTCGAACTGGACCTTGGGGTTGTGGTCGGCCGTGAACTCTTCACCGAGCGGCTCCAGTCCGGAGATCTCGGTGACGACGATGGTCGTGGCGCCGGCGAATTTTCGGCTGGTCGAGTAGGTGTAGCCGCCGGGAGAGATGTCGAGCTTCAGGGAGAGGACCACTTCATCGCCCGCAGAGAGTGACGAAGCATCCTCCCCAGCGACCGGCGAGAGTGTCGCGGTCAACGTGGCTTTGCTCTGCTCGGCCCCATCGGAGAATTCGGTGCTGAACCCCGGGAACAAGTCGTCCCCCAGGTTCTGCCCGTAGGTCGTGCTAACGGCGAGCAGGAGTACGCTCGCCGAAATGAGGGACAAACATTGAATGAGTTTTCTGGAGGAATCCACGGAACGGGTGTCTCTATGCGTCCACATACGTCACTCACATCGAGATCGCGACTCGGAGAGATAGGGGGGCAATAAACGGTCCGGCTCGCCCCAACTCGAATGCTGGGAAGGGTATCCAACAGACCCGTTTTCAACAATACGAAGTCTCGCCACCCAGCGTGGGAAAGTCTGTGCTGAAACTCACAGGATACGCGATCTTGAGGATGTCAGCCAGAAAATCCTCGCCACGCAAACCGGTCTGGACACAACTCGGAGCATCAGTAGAATCCCGCCCGATCGCTTCGAGGCGTCGCGCACTCTGCGTGGGATCTCGCGGTGATCGACGGGCTGAATTCCTTTCCCACTCGTGATGGGCCAATCCCGCTGCTCATCTCCGACCATTCAGCTTTCCTGCGACGTCACGTTCACCCCGCAATTCGAACGTGTTGACGCGAATCAAATCGACAAGGACCCAACTCATGCGATCGGCACGCCTGTTCGGCGTGGCGTCCTGTGGCCTGCTATTGACGGCCATCTGTGGATGCTACCGCCCATACATGAACGCTCCCTACAACTCCCCCTATGGCAGTCCGTACCCTGGTGCACCGGTGCAGACACTGACACCGGGCGGGACCTACACACCGGGTGGGTCGTATCCACCCGGAGGGACGTATTCCCCGGGTAGCGGTGTGCCGACTCCCAACTACGACTCTGGCAGTTCGTCCGGAACCTTCAGCCAGCCGACACCGTCGAACAGCACGTACGACCCGATCACTCCGTCAGGAGGCAGTCCGTCACCTTACTACGGACAACCAGATTCCGGATCGACGATCGATCGAGGTGACGGCGGTGTACCTCAGCCGTTCGATCCGGGCGACCTGGGCAATGAAGCGTATAATCCCCAGCCGATGCCAGAGCCGGTGGCAGACGACAAAGATCAATCGATCGACCTGTTCGGAGCAGTCGACGATCAACAGTCAACGACCGGAAGTGTCGCCAAGGTCACACCGGTGAACGCCGAGTTTCTTGCTCCCATTCGACGTGCGCAATCCGAGTCCGTTGCGGATACAACTTCAGAATTCTCGGTTGCTGAAGCCCCAGCGCCCACATCGAGTCCGTACGCATACGATGCGGGTGATGCGAACGGCGAAGGCGGTTATCAATGGGTCCGAGGTGTCGCCCAGCAGGATGAGTCCACCGGGGAATGGAGGCTGGTCTACCGGGTGAATCAACCGGAAGCGGATGCGTACACAGGTTGGCTGACGCTTGCCCCCAACTCGTTGCTGGACCAGCTCACCCCCAACGGCATGTATGTCATCCACGGAAAACTGGACCATCTCCAGACCGATAAGGACGGCAAGCCGACCTATCGCGTGGAGTCGCTCTCACCCTGGAATCCCGATGCGACAAACTCAGCCGGGTAGTTGTTACCGGCCAGCGAGCATGTCCTCCAAAACCGCGATCGTTTCATCGTTCGCCGGATAGACAAGCCGGACTTCCTCAGGCTTGGGCGTCAGGATCACTCTGAATGCGCCATCGTTCGTTCGCTCGACCGGCATCAGGTAGGACTGATCCGGTTGGAGCGAAAGCTCTCCAAGGTCTTCGATCATGACCACGCCGTCCGTGGCATCGGCCGGCCACGATCGATCAACACGGAAGACACCCTCTTCCGCCGGATCGATTGTTCCGTGGAGGATGATCTCGGCATTCTCGATCTGCACGACGTTCAATGTCGCCGGGGCGTCAACGATGACCGCCATGGTCACGAGACCGGCAGCCCAGACCAGAAATACGACCAAAGCAACGGCGAGGAGAGGGGATCGCGAAACGTGATTCCTGAGTTGCCGGCCCGGAGACGCCGATTCGATCGTCCCGGTGTCGGTGGTGTCTGTCTCGACCGAGACGTGGCGAGACTTGCGAGCGGCCACGTGTGTCTCCTCTGCGAACGTCACCAGAGAGGCGGACCCCATGAAACCGATGATCGGGTCAGCGAGGTGTTCGCTTGAGCGATGGCAGGATGGTATTCGGTTCGTAGTCGCGGTCGAAGGCCTCAGCGAAGTCATAGATCTCGTGGAAGTCGCTGATGTCGTCGCGGTCAGTCTTCCGCATACGGCCTTCCTCGACAAGCTCGAACACCATCCGTCCGAAGTCTTCTGTCCGGGTAATGCCCCAGGTTGAGAAGACAATCCTCGCCATCAGTCCAAACTGCTCTAATGCATAAACCCGAATCCCCGCCAGCAGTTCCTGACCGGAGATGTGAGCCGACTCGTCGTCGAAGCCGTCCTCCAAATCCGTTTCCTCAGGACACCGTTTGAGCATCTCCTGCGTGTACCTCAGCGCGTCGAAGACGAACTCGTAGGCATCAGCATGATAACGCAGCCTGGGCGGGGAAAGGTGAGTGGAAATGGGCATTGGCCTACCCCATCGCTCTATAGAATACCGACTTTCGCCGGGGGTGGGTCTCGTGATGTCGCATCAAAGTGCGATTCGAACAACACATCTCTATCACCACTATAGCGGAGGCATCGAGGCAAGGGAATGCACGATTTTCGCAGAAGATTTGAGGCTGAGGTGCAGTTTTGCTCCCTGGAATTGGGCGTAAATCCGCGAGTGCCTTCGCCCGTTGCCCTTTCAGTGATTACTCTGACCCGTTCCATTGCAGTGCAGGTTACAATCAAGCCGCCACGTTCTTTGCGATGATCGGTCGGTGATTTGTGTCGGACAGCGTACCAGGATGACGAACGGAAAAGTCTATCTCGTCGGGGCAGGACCGGGTGATCCAGGTCTGTTAACACTGCGCGGACGTGAATGTCTCACGAAGGCGGACGAGGTTGTCTACGACGGGCTGGTGAACCCGTTACTCCTCCGACTGACAAAGGCGCATGCCATCCGCACATGCCGGGTCGAAGGGCCGGATGGACGTCGGCTGGATCAGGCACAGATCAACGCAATGCTCATCGCCCTCGCCAGAGAGGGCAAGCAGGTGGTCCGGCTCAAAGGGGGTGACCCCTACATTTTTGGCCGCGGTTCGGAGGAAGCCGAAGCACTTCTGGAGGCGGGAATTCCGTTTGAGGTCGTTCCCGGTGTGACCGCAGCAACCGCTGTGACGTCCTCTGCGGGCATCTCACTCACGCATCGTGATGACGCCTCGGCTGTGGCGTACATCACGGGCCATGAGGATCCCACCAAGACGAAGTCGACGATTGATTATGAAGTGCTGGCTCGCTTTCCGGGAACGCTCGTGTTCTACATGGGTTTGCATCGTCTCGCGTCGATTTCCCAATCATTGATCGCCGCGGGCATGCCGTCTTCGACGCCGGCAGCGGTGATCAGTCGCGGGTCGACAAGTCGGCAACGGACGATCGTGGCGCCGTTGAGTGAGCTCTCGGAACGCGTGATCGCCGAGAAGGTGAGACCGCCGTCTTTGATCGTCATTGGCGACTGCGTCTCTCGGCACGATCGACTGGCGTGGTTCGAGGCAAAACCTCTGTTAGGGAAACGCATCGGCATCACGAGACCAGATGCGCAGGCTGACCCGCAGATTGCCCGCGCGATCGAATTGGGGGCAGAGCCCGTACTGATGCCGACGATTTCTATTGAGCCGGTTGAGGACTGGTCCGAAGTCGATGAAACTCTCTCGCGACTGTCCGAATACGACTGGCTCGTGTTCACGAGCGTCAACGGAGTCCGAGCGCTGCTCGGTCGACTGTGGGAGTTGGGGCAGGACGTCCGGGCATTGTCGCATCTCAAACTCGCCTGTATCGGGCCGTCGACCGCTGCGGTCCTGGCGGAGTATCACCTGCGAGCGGACATCGTGCCGGACGAGTACCGCGCGGAGGCCCTTGTCGAGGCGCTCAAGCACGACATCGTTGGCAAGCGTGTGCTTTTGGCACGTGCGAGTCGTGGGCGAGATGTTATTCCCAGCGAGTTGAACGCTGCAGGGGCCGATGTCCGGGAACTGGTCGTCTACCGAAACGAGGATGTGGAGTCGCTTCCCGCCGCTGCCATGGCTGCGATCGAAGCAGGCGAGGTGGACTGGATCGGCCTGAGCAGCCCGTCTATCGCCCGGCAGTTGGCGAGTTTGCTCTCTGGCGACGTGCAATCAATGCTCGGAACGAAAACCCGGCTCGTGGCGATCAGTCCCGTGACGCAACAAGCTGCTGAAGAGGCAGGACTTCCCGTGAACGTGACGGCAGCCCAATACACCTGGGACGGAATCTTCGATGCGATCCTGCAAGCGGAAAGCGACTGAGCCTCAAACTCGTAATACGAATACACCCCGGCAACTCTGAGTCGCCGGGGTGTCGATTGAACCGTGAATCGCAACGCCGCAATTACTCGTTATGGAGGGTGAAGCCGATGAACAGCGCTCCACCGTCATCGGGCACCGCGTACGATCCGTTCAGGCTGAAGTAATGGGCAATCTTGTCGAACTCGGGGAGTTGACTGAAGTCGATGTCCTCAATCTGGTCCCCGAGCCATCCTGACCGCAGCATTTCGTAGTAGGGACGCACCTGTCCCGAGGCCTTCGAGTAGGACATCATTGACGTTTGGCCCGGGAAGTGTGATGCAACCCTGCGGTAGTCTGCTGAGTTGGCCAGCGGCTCACCCGCTCCATCGTCTCGGAGATAGCTTTCTAACAGCTGGACATCCGTTGCAAAGAAGAACTGACCTCGGGCAACGGCGATTCCCATCATTTGCGGGTCTCCCCCCTGGAAGTTCGGCATCTCCGCTTCGTAGATTGTCACATCGCGGAACTCGCGAGTCTCCACGTTGTCATCCAGCGAGGTTGCAATGCGATCAAGCACGTCCTTCATTGTGTCTTCATTCGAAAGCTCCAATGCAAAGGCCATCGGCTGCACAGCGGCGTCCGAAGTCGCGGTGTCCTCACGGACATCGCCCAGGAACTGAATTCGGCCGGTCAGCGAATCGATGACGTCGTCCTTGATGTGAATCATGGGACCGGCCTGGGCGAGCTGATCGACCAGATTGGCGAGCGTGCCGGGCGGCTGGAAGAAGTCGACCAGCGTCTCAACGGCCTTGTACGCCCCTTCGATATCCCAGTTCACACTTGAATAGGCAGACGCCGTGTCTGGAACCCAACGCGGAGGTTGTTGATCGACAGCAGGGAACTCAAAGATCTTCAGCACTCCGGAGATTGGCTGATCCAGGGCAAGATAGGTGCGTGAAACCGTGTCGTACTCGTCTGTCATCAGCGTTGCAGTTCCGCCGACGGCATGGATCTTGTCGATGCCCAGCACGGGCAGAAAGCCCATCACCATCGACAGCGGCACCTGACCCTGGTTGGCCTCGGGCATCGAGGCGATTGAACGAAACAGGTCGATCGGCGCGACATACCAACGCACCTGTGGATCAGCACTTTCGCCCGCCTGACATTTCTGCATCAGGCGGCTGTAGGTCGTGTCATCAGCGAAGCTGCCATCAGCCTCGCCGTCCCATCGTGTGAGCAGTTCATCAACAATGTCGACGCTGGACGATGCCACAAGGTATTGATCCTTGATGCAGTACACGAGCGTGGACGGCTCATCGTCGTCATCAGCATCTTCGTCAACGAAGGAATAGATCGTGACTTCTGTCTCCTGAATGGTCTCGACGGACCGTTCACCGTCTTCCTCTTCGAGCGCTTCCTGTGCACGTTCAAGGAGTGCATCAAGCGTCTCACGGTTGTCGCCGAAGTCCATCAGGAGGACGACCCCCAAGTCCTTCGCGGGAGGTTGAACGACCAAGTCCTTCGCGGGAGGTTGAACGACCGCGAAGGCGATCTCTCCATGAAAGAGCTTGAGCAATTCGCTGGGTGGCAGGCCTAAATCGTCCTCAGCGTCTTCGGACACTTTGGCCCACCAGTCCTCAATCTCTTCGCGAACCGTTTGGAGCGATTCGTCCTGTAGCAGCCGCCCCATCGAGGTCTTCTGGAACTCGTTGTAGGCTTCAAGCGCATTCGGTACGGAGAAGAAGACCGTGGTCCCTTGAGGTAACCGGCGCTCGGCGGGAATTCCCTCGGCTGCGTTGAGTGTTGAGTCCATTCCCCAGGCGCAGAGGCAGAGTGCGGCTACGCTGACGATTCGACGCTGCAATGTGAGCATCACATGTTCCTATTTCATCAAAGTCGAGAGGCCACTCGCACGATGCTTGTGGCGACAAATAAGTCGATCCACGCGACGAACGTCGCGTCTCCGTTGAAGTGGCTGAGATTGTAGCGGTCCGCCATCGGGCTGCCCAGTGGGGTCTCTCACGAACTAACCAGGCCAGCATGCTTGACCGCCACCCGTGAGGCTTCCTTTCGGTGCTGAACCCGACCACGTACAATTCCCGCTCAGACGTACCTGAACTACGTCCATCGGGTGTCATAGGATCAACAAAATCCGGGATTTCTCTGACGGCTGACGCACGGAGCGTCACGCAAGCCGTCGAACGTTCCGAGAGGAGAACAGGAGAACAATCGTGCACGACCCGCGTGTCGACAAGCTGGCGGAGACGCTGTTGGACCACAGTTGTCAGATTCAGTCCGGCGAGAATGTCCTGATCGACGCCTACGATCTGCCGGACCCTCAGCTTGTCTGTCGCCTGATCGAGATGGCGGCTGAGCGAGGGGCGACCCCATTTGTCAACTGGAAGTGCAATGCCGTGCAACGATCGCTGTTCAACACGGCGACCGAGGCGGGGATGAAACTGGCCGGAGAGTTTGACATGGCCGTCATGAAGAACATGCAGGCGTACATCGCGATTCGCGGCGCAGCAAACAGCAGTGAACTGAGCGACGTGCCGTCAGAAAAACTCGACCTGTATCAACAGCACTGGTGGCGACCGGTCACTGACATCCGCGTGAATCACTCGAAGTGGGTCGTGCTGCGATATCCGACTCCGTCGATGGCGCAGTCTGCGAAAATGAGCACCCCCGCGTTCGAGGAATTCTTCTTCAAGGTCTGCACTGCTGACTACGCCCAAATGGAGAAGAATCAGGAGCCGCTCAAGCGGCTGATGGAACAGACGGACGAGGTCCACATCACGGGGCCTGGCACCGATCTCACGTTTTCAATCAAGGACATTCCGGTCATCCCCTGCAACGGGCGTCGGAACATTCCTGATGGCGAGGTCTTCACCGCCCCTGTGCGAGACAGCGTCAATGGCACCATCACCTACAACACGTCCTCGCTGTACCAGGGGACCGTGTTCGACGGCATCACGTTCGAGTTCTCGAATGGCCAAATCGTCAAAGCGGACTGTCGCAACGAGCCGGAGCGTCTGAACAGCATCCTCGACAGCGACGACGGAGCCCGCTTCATCGGCGAGTGGTCGCTGGGCTGTAACAACTTCATCAAATCGCCCATGCTGGACACCCTCTTCGACGAGAAGATCGGAGGCTCGCTGCACCTCACTCCTGGTCAAGCGTACGAAACAGCCGACAATGGCAACCGCAGCCGCGTTCACTGGGACCTCGTGCTGATCCAGACTCCCGAGTATGGCGGCGGAGAGATTCACTTCGACCGTAAGCTCATCCGCAAGGACGGTCGATTTCTGCTCGATGACCTGCAACCGCTCAACTTGGGACTTTAGTCAGGTTCTCTCCTGCATGCTCGACGTGCGATGTCTGCACGTGATGTAGGCGTGTTTTGATTCGATCCCAGCGAATCAGGCCCCACGAAGGTGCCCGACGTGTGTTGGCATGGAACTTGCGGTCTGGTTCTGCCGCCGAGCTGCCCGGCGGCTTCGTGAGAACTTCACGGAGGTCCATCACGAACCTGAACAGACACCGGGCACAACACCCGCTGGTGAACGCGCTCTCACCTCCTCGATGAAAAAAGATCATCGAGCCTTCACACGACACTCTGACGAACGACCGATCCGGTCATAGGGAGCAATACAAATGAGCAAGGGTTTTCTGATCGACATGGATGGCGTGATCTACCGGGGGAGCGAGATGATCCCTGGTGCGGACGTGTTCATCAATATGCTTCTGAGCCGCAGGATTCCGTTCCTGTTTCTCACCAACAACAGTCAACGCACACGCAGAGACGTGGCGACCAAACTTTCGCGCATGGGCATCCCCGCCACGGAGAAGCATGTGTTCACCTGTGCGATCGCCACCGCACGTTTTCTGGCCAATCAGTCCCCTGGTGCGACCGCATACGTGATTGGCGAAGGCGGGCTGCTGAATGCACTGCATACCAACGGGTTCTCAATCGTCGACAGTCACCCGGAGTACGTGGTCGTCGGCGAGGGGCGAACCGTCAATCTGGAGATGCTGGAGACGGCGGTCCAGATGATCCTCGACGGAGCCAAGCTCATCGCCACGAATCTCGACCCCAACTGTCCGACGAAGAACGGCACACGGCCTGGTTGCGGTGCGACGGTCGCGTTTCTGGAGGCCGCGACAGGATTCAAAGCCCTCAGTGTCGGCAAGCCAAGCCCCGTGATGATGCGGGAGGCACGCAAAGAAATCAGTCTGCAAACGTCCGAAACCATCATGATCGGCGACACGATGGAGACTGACATCCTTGGCGGCGTGCAGATGGGATACCGCACGGTGCTCGCCTTGTCCGGTGGCACGTCTCGTGAAGACCTTGCGAAATACGCATACCGGCCGGACATCGTCGTCGAGTCGGTCTTCGACCTCTGCGAGTCCCCCAAGCGGCTGGACGAGTTAGTCCCCAGCATGGATCGCTCTGATGACTCCGCTCAGCACACCCACCAGTGGCATCTGGCTCAGTGAGCGAGCGATTGTCGCGGTGAGAAGCTGAATTCGGTGAGTCGAGTTGTTATCGTCCGTGTCTCGATCACGACTTTTTTACTCATCCGGATTCTTACTCGATATGTCTCAGCCACTACTGTTCTACGTTCTCACAGCGGTCACCATGTCCCTCGGCTGGGCGCTCCGCGGTACGATTGGCGGCGGTCCGGTCGGGGCGATGATCCCTGGTGCGATGGTCATGCTCTGCCTGTGCCATCTGCTGGGGTTCAAACGGCGGGTGGCGATCGCAGCGGCACTGGGAACCATCGGCATCGGACTGGGGGGGCAGGTGACGTATGGTCAGACGATCGGGTTCGCTCGCTTTCCTGAAACGATGTTGTGGGGCGAACTGGGTATGACGATCAAAGGCGCCATGTGGGGTCTCTCAGGCGGCGTGCTCGTCGGACTGGGGCTCATGCATTCCAAGTACAAGCCCTCACAGATCCTCATCGGGCTCGTGTTGATGCTCATCGGCACGGCAGTCGGCCATTCGCTGGTCGATGAGCCG
This sequence comes from Planctomycetaceae bacterium, assembly GCA_020426505.1. Taxonomy (GTDB): domain Bacteria; phylum Planctomycetota; class Planctomycetia; order Planctomycetales; family Planctomycetaceae; genus JAHBXU01. Next base: position 12,851 of record JAGQPX010000235.1, read on the forward strand.
AAGCTGCTGTACTTCTCTGATCCAGACAATAAGCCTCGTGAGGAGATCTGGTTCGGACTGACTCTGGGAGCAACATTCCTGGTCGCGTGGTTGCTCGTGTTGGGGCGAGAGAGGGTCTCCTCGGTGATTGCCCTGTGCGGCATGTTGGGAGGCGCAGCCGGTTTTGGTGGCGGCGGGCTGTTCTTCGTCTTGGGGAGCTATCTCGGCAACGAATGGTCGTCATGGCCGTGGTGGAAAATGAAGGAGTTCACCTTCGGACTACTGTACGGACTGGGACTTGCGATCGGATGTTACTGGTTCCGCAACGAGATTCGGGAGGCAGACGGATCCGGAGTTGACCGGACGGAAGTCCCTCTCGTGCCGACGTCAACTTTGATGACGATCCTTGCGGGCATCGCAGTCGTGTTCGGCGGGATGTACTTCCAGTTCACGATTCCCTATCGGGCCATGTTCTCGGTCGTGGGAGCCGCCCTCATCGGTATCTCGATCTTCTCGGTCCCGCTGGCCTGGCACGTCGCCCTCAGCATGACAATCGTCGGCTTCCTGCGTGACAGTCTCTACCGATTTGCTCCGTCCGAATGGACGGACTCACTGGCATTCGCCTGGGCTCTGGTATTGGGGATCACAGTTGTCGTCGTGTCAGTGGTGACGCTGCTTATCCGAAGCCGTGCAAGTTCACGATCGCTACTGCTCGGGCTGACATGGCTTGGAACAGCATTCGCCTTGATCAAAACCGGAATCCCCGAATTGACGCCCGGGATGCACCTGTTTGTTCCGGGATTGTTCCTTCTGCAGTCGATCATGGTGACCGCCATGCTGGCCACAATGCCTTCACCAGACGACACACCTGCGTAACCGTCGAAAGCCCCTGACGTTTGCGGTGTCCGTGCTGGAGTCGATAATCGGATTCCTTGACCGCAACCGTGCAGTAAGACGGTGGAGTCGCGGAGAGGTGGCATGGAGCACGTATCTCCGATAGAACTCATCAACGTCGGCACTCATCGTGTCGGCGGAGACAATGATGTTTACGGTGGGATCACTCCGCGATTCCTCCGAGTCTCTGCGACTCCGCGGTGCAGAAAACATAGACCTGCTCATAGGACGGACACTGATGGACACAATCAAAGCACGACTGGCTCGTGGGGAACGGGTGATGACGTTCGGGTTCGGACGCATGTTCCATCACAACCTCATCCAGTTGATCGGCATGCGGGGCGGGTTTCAGGGATTCTGGATCGACCATGAGCATGTGGGGCTGACGGTCCGTGAGATGGAGGTCGCTGCCGTCGCGGGTCGCAGTGTGGGGCTGGACTGTTTTGTGAGGATCGCACCAACCGATTATGCAATGGTCACACGCTGCCTGGAGTCGGGCGCGAGCGGCGTGATGGCGGCACAGATTCACTCTGCTGAGCAGGCGGAGGAGTTTGTCCGTTGGGCGAAGTTCGCACCGCGTGGCGTGCGAGGTCTTAACGTCAGCGGCTACGACGGAGACTTCGGAGGTTTGCCCGCGAATGGGTTCACGGAAAGGGCGAATCGTGACACGTTCGTCGCGATCCAGATTGAGACCATCGGTTCGTTGGAAGAGTGTGAGGCGATCGCTGCCATTGACGGGGTTGATCACCTGTTTGTGGGACCGTCGGACCTGAGTCAGGCGTTGGGCGTGACCGGGCAGTTCATGCACCCGAAGTGCACGGCTGCGATTGAGCGAGTGGGGAAAGCCTGTCAGTCAGCGGGCATCAGTTGGGGAGCCGTCACCCCGACGCCGGAGCATGCCGCGATGCTGGTTGAGAATGGTTGCCAGTTACTCTCGCCCGTGAGTGATGTGCGCGTGGTGAGCGCCGGAATCGCGACATTGAAGCAGCAGTTTGCAGACTGGTTCGACAGGTGATCCGCCTCGCAGCTTGCAAAGCGGACCACGACAATCGTTGACTCAAGCAACGTCAATGTCGTTCGTCAACGTATAGTGTTCGATCTCATCGAGAGCGGCATGAGTGGCGAGTTGTTTGACATAATACGTCGGAGCGATCCCCCTCAGGATGACGTCCTGCCCTTGAACATTCACCTGAAGGTCCTTCACCCGCGCGGCTGTTCGCAGGTTGACGATCCGTTGCACACGGTCGCAGAGAGGTGTGAGAGGACACTCGATGGTGTTGTGACGCAATTGAAGCCCCATGCATTCCTCCTTGATGGGATTCGCTTCAGATGATCTGAAGCCAGTCAGGTTGAGGAGAGTTCCGTTCAACAACCGGAACTTGACCGCATCATTCTTCCTTGAGGGCAAATCTACGATGCAATCTCAGCGGGAAACAAGCGATGTCTCCTTCGTCATTCTCCGTGGGGATCAATTTAACGGCACTTGTCCGTCACGTCAAACAATTGTTTGAAGAATGCGTTAACTCTGGACGAGCCAAGACAGTAAAGTCGATGAGTCAATCCTCGAATGTTCCCGACGGACCGGGACCACGGGGCTCTTGTATTCTGGAAAGAGGTATCGAGAACTCTCCTGCTGTTGGTAATCTGGCGACCGAATCGCATGCACAAGGACGTCGAAAAACATCTGAGTTCCACAGGCCATCCGGGTTCGGATTCCGCCCAATGGCTGGCCGAACTCGGATTCTCCGATGCTCCTGCTGCCGCGAAGCGACTGCAGATCCTGTCGCAGGAGTCGGAAGGACGGGATGCCTTGATCGCTTGCCTCCCTTCTTTGATGACCGCGATCAGCGATTCCGCGTCTCCTGATGTTGCTCTTCTCAACTTCGAACGTTTCGCACAGTCCGTTGAGGATCGGGGGGGATTCTACGAGTTCCTCCGAAAGCACCCCCGGGCAGTTGAAATCCTCGTCACGCTTTTCGTTTGCAGTCAGTTCCTGACAGAGATCCTGCTCAAAAACCCGACGGTTCTGCCCCGGCTCACACTCCGAGACCAGTTGGCCAACTTCAAGCCTCGCGAGGAGTTTATCGAGGAATTCACAGAGGCTGCGGCCAGCGTTGAAACACTCCCAGAGAAACTCGACGCGGTGAGGGCCGCCCAGCGGTGGGAATTTCTGAGACTTGGAGCGTGTGATGCGTTCCGACTGATGGACCACAAGACAATCACTCTGCAACTGGCGTTACTTGCGGACGGCGTTGTGCAGACCTGCCTGTCGTTACTTGCCGAGGACATGGCCATCGATGCAAGCGACTTTGTCGTCATCGCATTCGGTAAGCTCGGCGGCGAGGAACTGAACTACAGTTCGGACATCGATCTTGTCTTTGTTGCGGAGAACGGCGCGGAGCGATACTGGGAACTCGGGCAGCGGTTAATCAAGGTGTTGATGGAGACGACGGCTCAGGGATTTCTGTATCGGGTGGACATGCGGCTGCGTCCGTGGGGCAGTGCCGGTCCACTTGTGACGAACATCGACGGTTTCGTCGACTACCTGAGATCGTCCGGGCAGCTTTGGGAGAAGCAGGCCGTCCTCAAGGCCCGGTGTATTGCCGGGAATCAACTCGTCGGCAGTCAGTTACTGCAGCGGCTTTCGCCCATCGTCTTCGATGTCTCTCCCGATGATGTCCGCGCGAACGTGCGTGAGATGAAGCAGCGGATTGAAACTCAACTGACCAAAACGGGGCGAGAATGGGGCGACGTCAAATCCGGACAGGGGGGCATTCGTGATATCGAGTTCATCACACAGTCTTTGCAACTGATTCATGGGAGAGTTCATCCGGGAATCCGCTCCATCTCAACACTCGACGCGCTCGTTCGTTTAGCCAACTATGGCGTCATTCAGGCGGATGAATACCGGCGGCTGAGCACCGCTTACATGTTCCTCCGCACGATTGAGCATGCCCTTCAACTCATGCACAACAAACAGACGCATAGCCTTCCGCAGGACCGAAAAGAGTTAGGTTATCTCGCCCGACGACTCGACTTTCCGGGACCGGACGAGTTCCAGGCTCATTATGAGCAACACTGCCGCGAAGTCCGCACCATCTTTGACAGTTATCTGAACGAGCATTCGGATACGCAGCCCGAGATCGACGTCAACAGTCACTTGGACATTCGCGATCACTTGGGAAACGCAGTTGCGACTTACGAAGAACAGTTCACTGCCGATCAGATTGCCTTACATCTCAAACTGCTCTCTCAACTCGACGACGAGACAATCGTGCGGGTCCATTCTCTCCAAGTGGATGAGAGTCGTTGGGAACTGACCGTCGTGGGCTACGATCAACTGGGCGACTTGTCGATCATCGCGGGGCTGTTGTTTGTGTTCGGCTATGACATCGAGTCGGGCCATGTGTTTACCGGCTCATACGTGGATGGGGAGACGCACGGGAACACAACCAAAGAGCCGATACGGAAACGGAAGTTCGTCAATGTGTTCCTCGTACGTCCACCCTTGGACGTCGTGCCTCCAGCCGTCTGGCAACGTTATGAGTCTGACTTGCGCGAACTTCTCGACCTGCTCCGTCGAGGCAAGGCCGACGAAGCACATGGGCGACTGGCAAAGCGTGTCGCCGGTGCCTTGCGAATCACGCCCGCTTCGCAAGGGCCCTTGCTTCCTGTGGAAATCGACGTTCAGAACACGGCCGACCCGGATTCGACCGTGCTTCAGATCCAGGGCGAGGACACACCAGGGTTCCTGTATGAATTGTCGAATGCGGCCAGTCTGAGCGGCACGTCGATTGTGCGAATGCAGATCATCACGTCAGGCCGTCGTGTCCTGGATACGCTCCACGTCACGGATCGACACGGACGCAAGATCGAGTCGTCCGGACGCTTGCGTGAGATGCGAGCTGCGATCGTACTGATCAAACATTTCACCCATTTGCTTCCGTCATCACCCAACCCCGAAGCTGCGTTGCTCCACTTCAGAGAGTTGCTGTCGGGACTGTTCGAGCGACGGAACTGGATCGCACAACTCGCAGACCTGCAGCAGCCTGAAGTTTTGAGAGCACTCGCAGCGGTGCTCGGAGGAAGCGATTTTCTCTGGGAAGATTTTCTCAGGCTCCAGCACGCAAATCTGTTCCCAGTCGTCACCGACATCGAAGGGCTTCAGCACCCCAAGTCACGCAAGCAACTGTCGATCGAGTTGGCCGACGAATTGTACTCCGCCACGAATCTCCGGCGACAGCAGGAAGTACTCAATGAATTCAAAGATCGTGAGATGCTCCGCATCGACCTGAGGCACATCCTCAATCTGCAGGACAAGTTCGGCATGTTTTCACATGAACTGACGGACCTTGCTGAAGTCATCGTCGATGCCGCACACCGATTCTGCTTCGAGCACTGTCAAGCCATTTACGGCGCCCCGCAGTCGCATGACGGCACACCGGCCCCGTTCGCCGTTTGTGCCTTGGGCAAATGCGGCGGTCGGGAACTCGGCTTCGCTTCCGATATCGAACTGATGTTCATCTATGACGAAGACGGGCAGACAACCGGGACAACGCCGATATCAACACGCGAGTTTTTCCAACACCTCGTCGAGTGCTTTGTGCAATCGATCCGGGCGAAACGACAGGGCGTTTTTGAGATCGACCTGCGATTACGACCGTATGGACAGGCAGGTAGTCTGGCGATCTCACTGCAGGCCTTTGAACAGTACTTCACCCCGACCGGCCCTGCGTGGCCGTACGAGAGACAGGCGCTCGTCAAGCTTCGCCCGATTGCCGGCGATACCCGCCTTGGCCGACGCATCGTCGAGATGCGGGATCGTTTGATCTACACCGGACAACCGTTCGATGTCACCGCCATGCGGGCGATGCGCGAGAAGCAAGTCCAGCAACTCGTGAAGGCCGGCACCTTCAATGCAAAACTCAGTCCGGGCGGGTTGGCGGATTGTGAATACCTTGTTCAAGGGCTGCAGATCACACACGGTCATATCGATCCGTCCCTGCGGTCCCCCAACACGCGAGACGCATTGAAGGCTTTACAGGTCAACGGCGTTATCTCATCCGAAGACCGCCTGCGGTTGCGGGACGCCTATCGATTTCTGCGACGGCTAATTGACGCATTGCGAATGGTCCGTGGTGACGCCCGTGACCTGACCGTGCCGCCAGCGGACTCTGAGGAATTCGAGTTCCTCGCCAGGCGACTCCGCTACCAGGACGACATCCGCAATTGCGAGTCTGACATCGAAAAGCACACGTCGAATGTTATCAGCCTGACGCGGTTATTGGACTCACCATCCAGTTGAGGATCTGTCATCGCCCCTCGCATTGGAGGTCACGTGAAGTGTGACAAGGCTCGATTCAACTCCCATCCATCAGGAATCCGCTGACATTCTTGGTGATTCGCGTTATTCTCCAAGAACCGCGTGGCTTCGTCGAATGACAACCATTCCCGTTTCCGTAGATGGTGACGGATTGACAGATGTCCCATCCCCGACATTCATTCTGAACACCAGCACAAAAAGTACGCGGGGTTGTTGACTATTGATTCGCTTGACCTGACGGAAAAGCCATCACCCGAAGGTTCTTGACGATGCTTTCTGACCTGATGACGCCCGAACGATTGGAGAATGGGTACGTCATCGTGTTGCCGGGAATTGAAGGGAAGAGTCTTTTCAATCACAACATCGTCAAGGGCCTGTTGCGAGCCGACGTTCCTTACGCGATCGAAATCTATGACTGGACGAGGGGGTTTTTCCGCTTTCCAAACAACCTCAGGAATCGACGCAGGCATCGGGAACAGGCGGAGTTGATCGCCGGGAAGATTGCCGCCTATCGGGAGAATCATCCGACGCAGCCGGTCTTTCTCATTGGTCACTCCGGAGGCGGCGCGATGACGATCTATACCTTTGAACGCCTACCGGACGATGTGCGAGCGACCGGCGGGGTGCTCATTATGCCTGCGATCTCGCCGGACTATGACCTGACGCCGGCCCTCCGTCAGACCGAACGAGGTCTCTGGAGTTTCAGTTCCTATGGGGACGTGGTGTTTCTTGGACTCGCGACGCTCCTCCTCGGTACGTGTGATGGGAAACATGTTCTCGGGGCGGGCCTGACGGGTTTCGCAGATGCGGACCAACGATCCGGTCGTCAATCGGGCGAACCCATCCCTTCACTTCATGAAATTCCCTATCGTTGGGAGTTCGCGAAAAGCGTGAATTTTGGCGGACACTTTGGCCCGTCTTACCCGACGTTTGTCGAGCGGTGGATCGCCCCCATCCTCGTCGACGAGCAGCCGCCACCTACGGCTTCTGCCAGGGGACCGTACCGTATCGCTGAATCTCCCGACGAAGTGCCGCTGCCAGTTCGTTGAACTCCTGTCGATTCTCTTGCGAGAGATCATGCGCTTCGAGTGGGTCGTCCGCCAGATTATACAGTTCCAAAGGTCCAAAAGGGCTGTTCTGAAGCAGCTTCCAGTCCCCGCGTCGGACCGCCTCCACCGTCTTGCCGCCGTAGTCATTGCCACCCTCTCGACGTCGCCAGAACCACAGCTCGCGCAGCGGCTCCTGCTCTTTCCCCAGGAGTGTTGGTAGAAAACTCCGGCCGTCGATCGGATGAGGAATCCGCACACCGGCCGCTTCGCAGACAGTAGGAAAGATATCCATCGACATTGCACGGAATGACGTGCGACTCCCCGGCTCGACCGTGCCGGGCCAACGCACGGCTGTGCAAACCTTGAGCCCCCCTTCGTACATCGTCGCCTTCCCCTCCCGCAGCGGGCCATTGTTCGCCCCCACGCGAACGAGACCACCATTGTCCGAGGTGAAGACCACCAACGTGTTCTCTGCGAACTCCGACTCCTCAAGACATTTGAGTACTCGGCCGATGCCATCGTCCATGTGTTCAATCAACGCCACGAGTTTGGCGCGCTCTTCGTCGATGTCCGCTTCCCGCTCCTTGACTTTTGCCAGCCACTCCTCGGGGGGCTGAACTGGCGTATGAGGCGCATTGTAGGCAAGATACAGCAGGAAGGGTGAGCCTTTGCGTTCCCGTTTCTTGAGGTACTCGCAGGCCCATTCGCTGAACAGATCCGTCGCATGTCCTTCCGGATCTATCTCGTTGGTTCCTTCTCTCATGTAATTGATGTCATGACGGCGATGGGTGTAATAGTCATCCATCATGTCGCCGAGAAACCCGTGGAAATGGTTGAATCCCCGGTCGATTGGCCGGTTGGGCGCCTCGAGACCCAAATGCCACTTGCCGATGATCGCGGAGTCGTAACCGGCGCTGGCAAGCAACTCGGGAAGCAGTCGTGCACCGGCGGTGAGATAGCCCCAACTGTTGTCTGCGTGCGTGCGAATGACACCGGGCACGCCGACCATGTCCTGATAACGCCCGCTCAGCAGAGCCGCGCGCGTCGGCGAGCAGACGGGACAGTTCGCATAAAACTCGTCAAACCGCATCCCCTCGCTGACCAGTTGGTCAATGTGCGGCGTCCGGAGATCCGTCGCCCCATAACAGCTCAGGTCACCATAGCCCAAATCATCCACCATGATGATGAGGACGTTTGGTTCATCAGCGGTCGCAACTAATGTCGTTGAGAGACAGAAAAGAACCGCCCAGACGATCGTCAGTATGAATCGGGTTGGTGTGAAGTCGAGCAGCTTCATACGAGTGTGCTCCGGCGTTGAGTGAGAGAGTCATTCGGATCAACATACTTTGTACGCGATTTGACGAAAGTTGGAAGCATGCAAGCGGAGAACGAGCTCATCACCTCAGTCGTCAGGCGGTACGCCAATCGTGTTCCTCTCCCAGACAAACAGAGAGCCTGTTCGCAATGACGGGTGGCATGGCGTCACGGCGATAGCCGGGTCGCCATGTCCCGATCGCACAGGAAGCAAATGCTCACCGGCCTTCGACATGAGAGCATGCCACGCAGTGTGTTATGCCATGTTGGGTGCGACGCTATGCGGTGCCCCAGCGGCGTGTCAGGTCGACGTCGACTTCGAGTTGATCGCAGATACGTGACACGACGAAGTCAATCATGTCTTCGATCGACTTCGGCTGGTGGTAGAACCCGGGCATTGCTGGCAGAATGACTGCACCAGCATCGCTGAGCGTCTTCATGTTGCCCAGTTGGATCGAACTCAACGGCGTCTCTCGTGGCACGAGGACAAGTTTGCGTCGCTCCTTGAGATGCACGTCAGCTGCTCGATGAATGAGGTTCGATGACAACCCGTTCGCAATCGATGCCAGCGTCCCCATCGAACAGGGACAGACCACCATCCCCGCCGTCCGAAATGAACCGCTGGCGATGCCCGCCTTGAAGTCCTGATAGTGGTGATACCGGATGTTGGCATCGTTCGCGTGTTGTGGACGATTGGGCATCAGATCCGAGACCGAGATCGCCCGGAGGTCGACATCAATCCCCTGTTCCAAACGCAGCACTTCCCCCGCAGAGGGACTCATCGTCACATGCACGGTTCGATCGGCGGCAAGCAACACATCGAGCAGTCGCAGCCCGTAGGCAACGCCGCTCGCTCCGGTGATCGCCAGCACGATGTCAGACATGGAATCCTTGAAACGCTCACTCTCCGGGGAATGGTTTGATGCCGTAGTACAGTGTGGCGATGCCGAAGGTCAGCGGATGATGCCGCACGTCACCCAACCCACATTCGCTCATGATATCCGCCAACGCCTGTCCGTGCGGGAACTCCTTCACGGAACTCGGCAAGTAGTTGTAGGCGTCCTCCTGATTCCTGGCCATTAACTGACCGATCCGCGGCAACACGTGTTTGAAATACGATTGATAGACCGATCGAAACAGCAGGTTCGACGGCTCCGAGAACTCAAGCACGACGACACGTCCCCCCGGCCGACAGACCCGAATCATTTCACGCAGCCCCTTCCGGGTGTCGGTCACGTTGCGGAGTCCGAAGGCAACCGAGACGATCTGGAACCGATTGTCGTCGAACGGCAGTGCCTGGGTGTCCGCTTCGAGAAAGACCGTCCCCGGCGTCCCATTGCCGTTCGACAGGCCTGCATGATCACGCTTGCTGTTCGCCAGACGCAGCATCTCGTGAGTGAAGTCCGTTCCGACAACATCACACTTCCCGCGAGCCTGCTTCCAGTACGCAAGAGCCAGATCACCCGTCCCGGTGCAGACATCGAGAATCGGCCCGTCCGCCTCAGGGGCGACCGTACGAACCGTCCTCCAACGCCAATAAACATCCGTGCCACCGGACAGCATCCGGTTCATCAGATCATAGCGCGGAGCGATCTGCCCGAACATCCGCCGCACACGAGATTCCGACTTATCGACAACCATGACTGAGGAACCGCAAACGTGAGATCGGTGTAACGAACGATTTGAAGGGGCTGGTGGAGATGCTTCGAGTGAAAATCTGATGCACTGCTAATTCAACCGAACGGCGTCAATCGCTCGCGGGCCAGACGAGCCAGTGCAAAGGCACAGGCGGCGCTCGAATGCGTTGGGCCGAGTGACTTCGTCAGACTGATAACCTGCACATCATGGCGACCAAGTGAACGTTGCACCACCTCACGCAGCACGCTTTCCCCCTCGCCGCAGAGAAGCACCGTCCGGGGATGAGCGGCGAGTCGCTTCAAGATGCTGTTAAGACTTCCAGAGATCTGTTCGAGCTGTGCGTCACGGATGCACTCGGCGGCAGAGATGAGTTCCTCCTCGCTCAATTCCGTCGAGTCGCAACAGAGTTGATGGGCCAGCCGACTAAACGCAGCCGTCCGGGTTGCAGGACGTCCATCGGCCGTGTCGCATCGCTTGCTGTCTTCCGGTGCGATTCCGAGAATCACGTTGACGTCATCCATCGTCGCGAACAACTCTGCGGCGACCGGGCAGCGACCGTCACGGAGCGGGACGTCATTTACGATCGCACAGACGGGTGTCCGCCGGAAACCGGTGTAGGCCAACTCGCCGCTGAGCAGACGCTCAAGATCGGTGAGTCCCTCGGTCATCGGCATGCCATCCATCAAGGGGATGAGATCCGTTGTCGTCGACCCCATGTCGAGCAGCAGCGACGGGCCTTCGGGGACCATGCGACCGGCCCACGTCGCCAGGGCATGCCAATTGGCGGCCGCCGTGAGACGCGGGAACTCGACCGCCACCTCGACGGGCACGAACTCACCAGCTGTCTGCCAGACTCCAATCGAAATGCTGACGCTCGCTTCGACGGCAGCGAGAATCCGTGCGACTCCCTCCGCCTTGGACGAAAAACAATCGGCTAGCTCGGCCGTCATCGTCACCGCCGCGAGGTCCGCATTCGGAAATTCTCCAAGCAAGGCGTGTAGTGTCTGAGGCAATTCATCGAACCGCTCCCACATCGGAAAGCTCAACGACAGCGATCGCCTCTCGCCGTCCGATGCCTTGATGTTGGCCCCACCGATATCCAGTCCCACGACATGCATCGCTGCCCCCTTCAACTCGATGTCACATGTGGGGTGGGAGCCAAGTGTTTGCCTGCCGTGGTGATTTGAACGTCACCATCGGGGGTGAACTCGACATGATGAGGTGCCCATTCAATCGGTTCGCCCCAAGTGATGTCGTTCAGCATTCGTGCGGCAAGATTTTCTTTTGCCAGCTGTCGATAGCCCAGATAGCTCGTGGTCAGTCGCGGATTGATCTCAACGATGACCGGTGAATCGCCGTGAAACGCGGGCAGAATCAGGTCAAACCCGATGTACCCCCACAGGCCTGTCAGTCGGAGGCACGCCCGTTCAACAAGCTGCCGAACGGCGGAATGTGAGCCAATCTCCGCGGGCACTGTGCCTCCACCGTAGGCGAACGTGCCGTCTGTTGACAGCCGCTGAGTCGCAATCGGGAGCACCTCGAAATCGTGACCATTCGGTAGAAAGATTACGCCGGCAGAGATGGCCATGCCGCGAATGAACGGTTGCACGATCATCGCGTCAACATTGCACTTGGCACCTTCGAGATTCGCTTTCACTGCATGTTCAATCGTGTCAAACAATCTCACACCCTGCGACCCTGCTCCAAATCGCGGCTTGACGACGACAGGACCGGACGACATCTCGGTATCAGGTCGGTCGCCCCATTCTGATGTCTCGATCGTCGGGATGTCGGCATGCTCTAACACGCGTGCCAATGCCAGTTTGTCGCTGCACAAATGAGTGACGTCGGATACTGGATTGAGCAGTTGAACGCCATTGATGCTTTCGACCGCACGGCATCTCTCCGTCAAAACGTTGCCCAACTCCGGAGCAATGATGAGACACGCATCTGAGGATGCCGCGAGTTCGAGGAAGACATCCTGCTCCTCCTCGGGACTGGAGACTCGCCGTTCCCGGACGCCTTCGACACCCAGACTCGGACGATCTCGGTCGAGCGTCGTAACAACGTTACAGTCCGGCTGGCGAGCAAAGTCGCTGACGATCGCACGAAGCATGGCGAGCCCCTCACGTTCAAGCGAGCGAGGCAACTGGTCCTCCGTCCACGCGCCGCCACAGACGTACTCTGAGATGAAGACTTGCATAGGGCGATCGACGAGGAGCGAGTTCCGATCAAGACGAGACAGAATCAACCAGTTCACTTCACCGGTTCGAACAGCTTTAGAACCTCGGCACTGTTCTCCCTTTGAAGCAACACGACAGCCGTGTCGCCGACCTTCAATTGGTCCGTCCCTGTGGCGACCCAGACGACTTCGTCTCTCACGATCGCCGCGATCAGACAGGGAGGATGAGGCAGGTCTTTCAACGGTGCTGCGGTTATTGGCGCCCCTTTGGCGACGTCGACTTCCCACACCGACGCATCCTGGCCTGCGACCTCCGACTGAGCGACCACGACACCGAAACTCAACATTCCCACAACTTCCCGCGCCATCACCTGACGTGGACTGACAGCAATGTCGATGCCCAGTTTCTCTAACACGTTCGCGTAATCCGGTCGTCGGACGACACTGAGAATCTGCTTCGCCCCCAGTTCGCGGGCTTCGACACCACAAATGATGTTGTCCTCATCTCGTCCGGTCGCTGCCACAAACGCATCCGCAGCGCCGACGCGCGCCTCCTCCATTTCCGATCTCCATGTGGCATCGGCGTTGAGCACGGTCACTTCGGGGAGACGCTTGGCGAGGTATTCGCATCGCTCCGCGTCGGCCTCGAGCATCTTGACCCGATAGCGGTCATGATGCAGGGCCCGGGCAAGGTGGAATCCGACTTCTCCCCCGCCGGCGATAATCACGTCGATCCGCAGTCTCGCCTTTCGCTCAAACGATTTGCGAGTCGCTTCGAGGTCTTTCTGATGACCGATCAGCGTCACGACATCTCCGGATTCAATGACGTCGTCCGCACCGGGAATTCGAGTCTGTTGGGCATTTGAGATCAGACCGATGCGAACCTGTGTCGGCAGACCGATCTCGCGGAGCTTCTTCCCGACAGCCTTCGCATCCGCTTCCACTGCGACCTCGTGCACGTGAACGCCTCCACGGGCGAAATTTTCGACCGCAAACAGTCCCGGCGCACGAATGCCTTTGGCGAGTTCTAATGCAGTGAGGTGTTCCAGACTCAGGAGCCTGTCGATGCGAAAGTGCCGTTGGTAATCGAATGTACTGAAGTCCCGATAGGCCGGATTAAAGATTCGGACCACACTTCGCCGCGCGCCCATTGCCTTCGCGAGGCTGGCCCCGACGACGTTTAGTTCGTCACGGTCGGTCACTGCGAGAACGAGGTCGGCCGATTGCACGCCTGCTTGAAACAGGGGGATCGCCTCGCATCCCGAGCCGTGAACCGTCTGGACATCGATCTTCTCTTCGACCCGATTGAGTGCTTCCCGCGACGAGTCGACGAGGACCACATTGTGCTGGTCCGCGCAAAGCATCTCGGCAATGGATGTCCCGACCGTACCGGCACCAATGACAACAATATGCATGAATGACGCTTGTCGATGAACAAAGGCTGACAGACAACCGTCGCAACACTGCAAACCGTTGTCACGGTGATTGTATGCGGTTCACGGTCAACGATGCGACCGAGCAAGTGCCGCTCGACAGCGGGACGCCGTGTGGCTCAGAAGCTCGCCGTTGTGGCGTGGGGCATAAAGAAGCCGCTCACGTAGCTCAAGAGACGCTCCGAAGCGTGAGGCATCTCGGATTCGATGCGGTCGGCGAGTGAACCCGGGTCGGGATTCTCACGCAGGTCGTTGAGGTAATTGATCAACAACATCTGCGTATCGGGAGACTCATGCAGCAGAAAGTGAACCCAGGCCCACGATTCCTGATAGTCGAGGCGATGCATCTCCGCGACGTCTTCCAGACTTTCCAGTCGCCGAAGATCGGGACGCCATCCATTCTGGACGGCTGTCGACAACCGCTGGGCATGTTCAACGTTGACTCGCTGCGGGTCTCGACCGGTGACTTCAAAGTACTCCGCGATCCCCTCATCCAGCCAAAGCGGCACGGCCTTGAGACCCGCGTGCAGAAGACCGTGCGTGTACTCGTGACGCAGGTCGACTCGCACCTGGTCGCCGTTGAACGCGTACACCGCCAGTTCAGCCGGAGAGCCGATGAAGAACGCCCTCCTCGGGGGAAGGTCGGGATACGCCTCACTCATGTAGTTCGAGTACTCGCTTTCATTGCTGAACAGATAAACGACGACGCGGCGTTCTTCCAAGGGGACATCGAGCGTCTCAGCAACTTGGTTCCGTAGCTCTTTCAATTCGAGGATCAACGGGTCACTCTTCGTCATCTCGATGTCGGTCAGCACCACCAGTTGGTCGGAGCTCACCGAATAACGACTCGGCAGTCCCGACATCGTTGGCGACTGCGTCGCGCAGCCCCAGACGCCGACGGCCAAGGTCAGCAAACCAAGGCGAAGGGGCGTGAGAATTCGCGGAATGTGCAGAGCTGAGTGATCCGTCACTCGACTACGATCCCCTGTCAAGCAAGAGCGGCGGCGAGAGTGGTGGCGAATTCTCGCAGAAGCCGAAAAACTGCACAATACGGGTTGCACAGGCAAAAACAGGGAGGAAACCTCGCCTGTGGTGACGATGGTTCACTCCGCTGAAAGTTCCCGTCCGAATCGATCGCCGGCCGCGAACGTGTGGCCCCGCAGGAAGTCGCCCGCAGACATGGCCCGTTTTCCGGCGAGTTGCAGACGATTGACCCTGACGCTCCCATCCCCCGTCGCCACACACAACACGGCATCGTCCTCGGTGGGAATGATCGTGCCGGGACCGTGATCGCCAGCTGAGGCAGTGATTGGATCGATGTCCAGAATCAAGACTCGAACCGGTGAGGCGTCTTGCGAGTGGAGGAAGGTGTAGGGGTTGGGCCACGGCTGCATTGCACGGACGTGACGCTCAATAACCTCAGACGGCTGCGACCAGTCGATCTCGCCGACTTCTTTCTTCATGCTGGGAGCCTTGGTCACCAGCGACCGATCCTGCACGATTTCCTGCGTCGTGCCGGCTTCCAATTGGTTGATCACATCGAGTGTCAGCTGCGGTGAGAGTTGGGACAACCGTGTCGTGAGGTCGCCCGTCGTCTCCTTCGCCCCGATGGCCGTGCTGATCATGCCGAGGATGGGCCCCGCATCGAGTCGCGGTTCGATCTTGAAGATGGTGATCCCGGTTTCGGACTCTCCGTTCAACACCGCGTACAGAATCGGTGCGGCACCTCGATACTTGGGCAGCAACGACGCATGCACGTTGATCGCACCCAACCGGGGAATTGTGAGCAACTCGGCCGAGAGGATCTGCCCATAGGCCGCCACAACAAACAGGTCCGCATTGAAACCGCGCAGACGTTCGAGCGACTCCGGAGTGTTTGCATTGTCGGGTTGAAAGACAGGCGTGCCACGCTCAAGTGCCGCATCCTTCATGGGGTGAGGATGCCGATGATGCCCGCGCCCCGTGCGGTCCGGTTGCGTCACGAGACCGACCACTTCATGCTCGGTGTCGTACAAACTAAGGAACGTCGGCAACGCGAAGGTGCCTGTCCCCATCATCAGGAGACGCAAGCTCATGGGGTTCATCCCTGTGTGAGAGCAGCAACTTGGGCTTCGAGTTCGTCACGAAGACGATTGTCATCTGGGATCTCTCCCGCCGCTTGCAACTGCCGAAAGCGAGTCTCGAACTCGCCGACCTTGGGTGCCAATTCTTTCTCCGCAGACTCCGAGATGCGATCGATGAACAACACACCATCCAGATGATCCGACTCGTGCTGGATCACCCGCGATGGCAGGTCGTCGATCTTCAACTCGAAGCCCTGCCCGTCGAGGTCGTATGCTTCGACGGTGATCTCGTCAGCACGTCGCACTTCCGCGTAGAGCTCGGGAAGACTGAGACACCCTTCTTCTCCAAGAACTGACCCTTTGCGACTCGTAATCTCCGGATTGATGAACACAAATTCCGATTCCGATTCGTTGGGGTCGCCCGTCGGATTCATGATGAACAGTCGTAACGGCAGGGCGACCTGATTCGCAGCAAGTCCGATTCCCTGTGCTTCGTACATCAACTCGAACATCTGCCCCACCGTCTCGCGCAGCGACGCATCGATCCGGGTGACATCGCTGGACTTCCAACGCAAGGCCGGGTGTGGGTAGTGGACGATTTCCATGCAGGACTGCAGTTTAGCAGATGATCAGTAACGGGCATTCATGATGAGATTGACGATCATCATCGACGAACTCAGAGTCGGATTAACGGATGCTTACCGCGGGGTGGCCGGGTCTGACCAACGGGGAAGGCCCGGATCGGAGATCGCAGGGCCATCCGCTTCGCTTCTGACCCTGCCACCCTGGCCGACTCCGCGTCAATGAACCCGACTCTCATTAGCCGTGATCGTTGATCGCGAACCGATTATTGCGGAGTGACACGACCGGGTCAAACTGGTCGTGACGCCCGGCGATCATCGGCAAACGACAACAACGCAGCGTTGAGAAGAGTGGGGAGCACCGTCTACACTGAGGGTCACACCTGTGTTGGACAGCCTGAATGAGACCGACACGCGGCACAACTCGCTTATCTTGAGTGAATGTGGGAGAGAGAAATGCGGATGTTTCAGATGAGTTGCAGTGTGGTTTTGGCTGGAGTGTTGCTCGCAGCGGGACCGTCGCTCTCTCGTGCCGATGAAATCTTTCCTGATGAGAATCTGCGTGCTGCGATCAAGGCAATCCTCAAGCAAAAGCAGATTGAGAAGGAAGAGATTGCTGAGGAAGACCTCAAAACCATCTTCTTCCTCAAGGCAGAGGGCAAGGAGATCGGCGACCTCACCGGATTGGAGAAATGCACGAATCTGGCTCAAGTCGAATTGGCCGGGAACCGCATCGAAAGTCTGCAACCTTTGGCGAACCTCAAGAACGTGCAGTTCCTTGATGTTGCAAAGAACCGAGTCTCCGATCTCGCGCCGGTCAGCACGATAGTGAAGTTGCAGTATCTCCAACTCGAAAACAACTTCATCGAAAGTCTCGCCGGGTTGGAAACTCTGGAGAATCTCCGATCGCTGTACCTCAGCGGCAACAAGATCTCGGACCTTCAGCCGCTGGCGCCGTTGGGGAAACTGCGATCATTGTATCTCGACGACAACAAGGTGCGTGATCTGTCGCCGTTGATTGAGTTGAAGTGGCTGTCCACGATCGGGCTGCGGCAGAACGCGGTTACCGATCTCTCGCCGTTGTCCAACATGACCGAACTGCGGTTCACATTCCTCGAAGGAAATCCGGTGTCCGATCTGACACCACTTGTCACCATGGCGAAGGCCGATGCTGAGGGCGATCAGCGGTTCGCTCCTTACTGGAACCTCTACCTCGATGTCGACTCACTCGGCGACGCCGCGAAGCAGCAGGTCGAGGAACTGAAGACGATTGGTGTTCGCATCAATCGCAAAGATTGACGTCGGAATCCCGCTGACCGACAGAGGTCGTGATGCACTCGCTGTTGGAGCATGCTCCGGATCTCCACGCCGAATTGCATCAACTCCTCCTGCAGGTTCCGTCCGGGCGCGTCACGACGTATGGCAAACTGGCGGGGGCACTGGGTGACTCAGGTGCGGCACGCTGGGTCGGCGAAGCGCTGGTCGACCATCCCCACGATGAACATTGCCCATGTCATCGCGTCGTCCGCGTGGATGGTCACATTGGTCTGTACATCAGTCGCGACTCGACCGAGAAGGCTGCTCGACTGCAGACAGAAGGCGTGTCCGTTACGAATGACCGCGTCGATTGTCGCGATGGCTTCTTCGACGAATTCCAAAGTTCGGCGCCACTCGCGAGACTCCGGCAAGTTCAAACGGAACTGAGTCCGACTGTCCGGCCACTCAAGTCGGCCCCGACATCCGTGGCCGGCGTGGACGTCTCCTATGTCTCATCGACCGAGGCGGTCGCCGCTTATGTCCTGCTGGAGCCGTCCTCTCTTCGAGAGATCTGGTCGACAACCGTGGTTTGTCCGGTCGAGTTTCCCTATATCACCGGATATCTATCGTTTCGCGAGTTGCCGATGTTTGTCTCTCTGTTCAAGCAGGTCCGAGAGGCGGATCGAATGGCGGATGTGACCTTCGTCGACGGAAACGGGATTCTGCATCCGCGTCGGGCCGGAAGTGCGAGTTACGTTGGCATCGCAACGGACTCCCCGACGATCGGGGTGGGCAAGAAGTTGCTGCTCGGGAAAGTGGACGTCGACCGAGTAACCGCTAAAGAGCCTCGCAAGATCACGCATGAGGGCGAAACTGTGGGATATGCGATGACGGCAGGGGCCAGGAACCGGCCATTCTTCGTTTCGCCCGGACACCTGACGAGTCTGGAGGATGCCCGGCGGTTCACCACGCAAGTGATGACAGACAGACGGCTGCCCCTGCCCATCGTCCTTGCGGATCGCCTCAGCCGGGATGAGGCCCAATTGCTCAAGCAACAAAACGCAGAGACTGACACGAAATCAGACATTCCGCCCTGAATCTCTTTGCGATCCCGTAGGCGATGCTGGACGGGACATCGTGGGGCGTTATGATCGAAGTATGAGGTGCCGCACAGGACGCGGCGCCATCGACGAACTCTCTGATCCAATGAATGGATAACTGGCTGATGGCCGATTTGAATCATGAGTGCGGTGTTGCGGCGATCTACCAGTTGCCGGGGGAATACTCCGGACGGCTGTGCCCTCCGCAGGGAAAGCAGGCGGTTTCCCGCTGGATGCCACGTCTGCTGTTGGATATTCAGAATCGGGGGCAGTTGGCCGCCGGGTTGACCTCCTTCCGCACCAACCGCAACCAGTTGATCGACACACATAAGGACGTCGGCTCCGTGTCGGAGGTATTCCGACTGAGTCATCCGACCGCTGCCGATGAGTTGATGCAGGAATACGAAGGCCCTGCGGCGATCGGCCACACGCGATATGCGACCTGCGGCAAGGATGATCGGAGTTACGCTCAACCATTCGAGCGGCATCACATCGAAAAACGGAAGTGGTTCTCGTTCGCCTTCAACGGGCAACTGGCGAACTATCCCCAACTGCGGGACGAGATTCTCTCTCAGAACGACTTCCATCTCGCGAGGGAGACCGATACCGAGATCCTGATGCACCTGATCAGCCATGAGATCGCGCGTCAGGAGCAGGGCAGCGATCTCCTGTTGCTGCTCCAGCGGCTGAGCCGCAAACTGGATGGAGCGTACAACATCGTGTTCCTGAACGCTCTGGGTGACATGTTCGTCGCCCGCGATCCACTCGGCATTCATCCACTCTGCTACGCCTTTGAGGACGGACTGTTCGCGGCTGCGAGCGAGAGCGTCGCATTGGCGAATCTCGGTTTCCGGGAAGACCAAATCATCTCTCTCAAGCCGGGGCATGCGGTCATTATTCAGAATGGGAAGTTTTCCGTTCTCCCTTTTGCTGAGACGCAGAAGAAGGCTCACTGCTTCTTCGAGTGGATTTACTTCGCCAACGTCGCCAGCGTGCTCGATCACCGGAGCGTCTACCTTTCCCGCAAAGCGCTCGGCGAAGAACTGGCCGCTCAGGAAACGATTCCGATCGACGAGGACACGATCGTCATCCCCGTTCCTGACACGGCAAAGGCCGCTGCTGATGCGATGGCCTATTCGCTGAATGTTCCGTGTCTCGAAGGACTAATGAGAAATCGCTACGTCGGGAGGACATTCATCGAAAGCAGCAACCGGGCCGACAAAGCCCGGATGAAGTACACGCCGCTTCCGGAGGTTCTACGCGGCAAGCGGGTCATCGTCGTTGAGGACACGATCGTTCGCTCCACGACCATGAAGGCACTCGTATCGCAGCTCCGTGAACGCGGTGGTGCGAAAGAGGTGCATGTTCGCGTGGCTTGTCCGCCGATCATCGGCCCCTGCTTCTATGGCATTGATATGTCCAGCGTATCGGAACTGTTCGCACCGAAGTTTATGTCGGGTGGAGTGCTGACGGCCGATGAGGAAGCGCAGATGGCCGAAGCACTGAATGCTGATTCGCTGCGTTACCTGCCGCTCGATGCGATCCCGAGATGCGTCGATCTCCCGGACGCGACGCTTTGTCAGGCCTGTATCAATGGTCAGTACCCGACTTCGGCCGGGCAACGCTTGTATCAGCTTTCGCTCGACTCCCAGCAAGACGATCTGAGCGATTCCCGCATGATCGATTCAGCCGTGCTGACAGCGGTCCGCACCTGAGCCGCGATTAAAGTCGACCTGTTGATCCGGTCAGACAGATTGACTCAGCGGTCCAATGACCAGTTCGCGTCGACGTCAACGTCCGTCTCCAGCGATGGCGATTCCGCCGCTGTCGGAGTGGGGAGCGACTCTGCGGAAGGGGGTTCCTGGTTGCCGTCGATTGGCGTCGCGGCTGCTTCATCCGCCCACGGACAATGGACCCCCACATACGCAGCCGCCGTGGTGTCGACGATATGCGGAAGGGGCTTACAGCGTTCACAGCGACATGGGCAGATCCATCGGTTGACGCGGCACTGGCACCAGTCCGGCCGACCGATGCGGGTCAGATCGAGACAGGGCGTGTAGAGGACGTCGAGCCCATGTTCGTGGTCCGCGATGCAATCGACAGCGCTCGCGTAATGATCGGTCAACGGACAGCACTGGCAACCGGCTGTCAGCACCAGGAGCATCAGGCATCCCGCTGTCTCTCGCCAGCCTCGCATGACGTCGCTCCCGGACGAACGCGGATCGGGGGCGAAAATCGCGGAAAGTGTGGGCCCCCCGACCACACGACTCCGTCAATCGTCATCGGCCGAGCGACCGCTACGGCTTCACGGAATCGTCGCTTTTTCCCGTGAATGGCGGGCATCTGAGGATCGCTCGGCATCACAGATTCACACCCATCGTTGCCACACGACAACACCTTCACCGGAAGGTGTCATTTCTTTTTCGTGGAGCGGATTAAGAGATCCGTTCCCTGTGGCTATCGGGAATCATTGTGAGGCGTCCGGCTTCACGTTGTTTGCGTGCAACACGACGAACGGGGTGCCAACGCTGACAATTGCTGCAAATACAGGGACGTAACGTACGGTTGAGTGTCAGGACTGTGACCGAACAGCTTCTGAGGATTTCATCTCTGTCGAAACACACATTTCAAAACAGCTCTCGTCATCAGACGACTAACCCTGGCACCTTCTTGAGAGATGCAACATGATTCAGCCAGTTGTCTCCCCGGAACAGATCATTCGAGTTGATCGTTCCAGGGACGCCATCGCACGCGCAATTACCACCATTCGCGAGACTCATGAGGAGATCGACCCGCGTCAGATCAATCGGATGGATGAGTCGACACACTGCGACAGACGAAGCGGTCGACGTGTTCAGATGCAGATCCCGGTCGTCTTCACGTCGGTCGAAGAGGCTGGGAACAGTGACGATTTTGTCGAGGTTTGCGGGCCGGATCAGATCGCTGTCACCCGCGACCTCTCGTTGCAGGGACTCGGTATCGTCCACGACATGCGGCTGATGACCGACCTTGCGTTGATCCAGTTCGACATCCCGGGCGAATCCCAGATCACCATGCTGTTTGAGGCCCGCTGGACGACGCGGAAGACCCGCTACTCCTTCGTGTCAGGGGGACGTCTCATTGGGGTCGTCAACGGCGAACCGGAGTAAAGCACTGAATTGACGAAGGCGATGACGGTGTCACGTCTCACATTCAGACATTCGTCGGTATGGGAGTTACCGTCGCGTCGTGTGTGCTGTGCCCATTGGAGGGGGCGCCCTCTCCATTGAGCTGGCCTGCCTCAGGAGACGGGTGATCCCCTCCCTGGGCAGACGGCGGGAGCGACACTTCATCGTCTTCCGACGAACTGACCAGTCGCACCAGCCGCATCCGGGCACGCATGGTCAGTGCGAACACCGTGGGGACAAGCACCAGCGTGAAAATCGTGGAGACGATCAGTCCGCCAAGCACGACACTTCCCAATCCACGGTAAAGTTCGCTTCCGGAGCCGGGGAAGATCACCAGCGGAAGCAGACCCAGTACGGTTGTAGCTGTCGTGATGAAGATGGGTCGAATGCGGGTGCGAACCGATTCGGGGATCGCCTCCGACGGGGGCATGCCGTCGTCCCGCATGTGATTCAGCGACTGATGCACGATCAGAATCGCATTGTTGACCACCGTCCCGATCAGGATCACGAAGCCGAGCATCGTCAGCACATCGAGTGGCTGCAGGATGAACAGATTCAGCACCGCCAGCCCGATCAGACCGCCGACCGCTCCCAAGGGGACCGTCATGATGATCACGAAGGGATACAACCATGACTCGAACAACGCGGCCATCAACAGGTAGGTGATCGCCAACGCCAACAACAGATTCCATTGCAGCGACTGCCATGATTGCCGCAGTTGGTCAGCCGTGCCTGCGAGGTAGGTGCGATAACCGCCGGCGAACGCCCCTCCGTCCCGCATCGGATCGAGAATGCGTGTGTTGATCAGCGTCATCGCCTCTTCCAATGCCATTTCAGGAGGCGGTGTCACGCCGATGGTGATCGCCCGTTGACGCTCGCGCCGGACGATCGTCTGAGGTCCGCTGGCGAACCTCAGGTCCGCGAGTGTCCCGAGTGGAACGAGTTGACCGTCGGGCGTTGCGATGGGCAACACCTCAAGATCCTGCGTATGGCTGACGGACGTATCGTTTCCCTTGATCGTCATGTCGATCTTGTCGCCGCCGGAAAAAAAGTCCCCCGCATAGGCACCGTCGAGCAGGGCATCGACCGTGTAGCCGAGTTCAGTCGCGGAAACACCCATCTCGGCTGTTTGCATGCGTCGCGGAGTGAGTTGGAGTTCCGGGCTTGCGAGGTCAAGACTCGGCTGAGGAAACGCCTGAGCATCGGACAACTCGCGACGGAGACCTTTCATCACCTCCTGGCCCAACGCGATCAGCCTGGGTAACTCGGGTCCGGAGATTTCAATGTCGATTGACCGGCCACTGGTGAGCCCCCGATCAAACAGACTCGACGAGGACGCGCGCAATTGCGTACCGGGAATGATGTCCTTCATCCGTTGCAGTACAGGGATGAACTCCTGCACGCGTGAGGGCTCAGCTGAACGGACGCCAAGGAAGATCTCACCGCGACGCATGAAAAAGAAGTAGTCGAACATGACCGGCGCATCGAGCGCCGCCGCTTCGGGCGTGCCAAGGTCGGTGTCCCAGTACGGTCGCAGCTCTTCGTCGATCTGATCGGCGATGGCCATCATGTGATTGATGTTGTATCCCGGCGGGAGCGACATCATGGCGATGACCATATTGCGGTTTCCGTTGGGGAGATAGTCGACCGCCGGCCATAACGCATACGTCAGCCCGAAAGACCCACCGATAATCAACAGAATGACGGCGAGTGATCGCACGATGCCGCGCTGAATCCACCCGTTCAGACCGACAACTCCCCGCACAAAGAAGTTGTCGCGCTGAGTGTTGTGTTGAGCTGTTCTCTGCTTCGAGGACCTCAGGTGCGGCTTGCCGTCGACGAACAACCGTGCTGAAAGTGTCGGGATCAACGTGAACGACACAAGCATCGACAGACCGACTGCACAACTGATCGCCAGCGCGATGTCGCGAAACAGCTGACCGGCCACGTCCTCAATGAACAGCACCGGGACGAACACAGCGATCGTCGTCAGCGTTGAGGCGATGACGGCTCCCCAGACTTCCTCGGTGCCTCGTGCGGCCGCCTCGAACGGGCTTTCCCCTTCCTCATGCCGACGGAAGATGTTCTCCAGCACCACGACCGCGCTGTCGACCAGCATGCCGACAGCAAACGCCATCCCCGAAAGACTGATGACATTCAACGATCGTCCGAACAGCCCCATCATCAGGAACGTGCCGACGATACTCGTGGGGATGGCCAGTCCGACAACCAGAGCGCCTCTCGCCCTCAGGAATCCGATCACCACGATCAACACGAGTGTCACCACAAAAAACCACGGCGACACATACGCGGCTGCGACAGCCGTCGCGGCAATGAAAGGCGTCGCAGCGATCACCAGCTTGCTGCGATTCAGGAACATCATCAGCACGATGAGCGTCAGCGCTCCGCCGATGTAGATGTTCTGCTGAACCAACGCGATCGAGGACTCGATGTACTCCGTCTCATCGTATTGCTGAAACAGCGTCAGCCCCATTGGGCCGAGAATCTGCTCATTCACTTCCTCGGCCGTGCGATACACATCCGCCATGACCTCCAGCACGTTCGCATCCGCCTGTCGCTGAATCCCCATGCCGAGGCTTCGCGTGCCGTAACGACGGGAGAATCCGTCCGGCTTCTTGAAACCAATACGGACCTCTGCGACGTCCCGGATGTAAACCGGCGCCCCGTCACGGACCGCCAGCAACTGATTCGCCACGTCTTCCGGGTCATCGAACTGCCCCAACACACGAACAACCCAGCGGCGCTTCCCTTCCCAGAAGTCGCCGCTCGACGTGTCCTTGTTCTGACCGCGGAGGGCCTCACGAATCTGCGTGATCGTAATCTCACGCGCGGCCAGCTTCTCCGGATCGACGATGATCTGCAATTCCTCATCCGTGCCGCCGTAGACATAGACGTCAGACACGCCGGAGATTCGCTCGAAGCGGGGCGAAACGTTGTCCTCAATGAACCGCTCCAACCCCTGGACGTCGATCGGCTCCGGCACAAGGTCGCGGACAGTCGGGAACTTGTCCCCCAGTTCGTTCGCTACCTTGTTGAGCCGCAACAGTGCAAGCCCCGGGTTATTCGCCCGGCGAACGGCATCCAATGGCTCCTGTAACTCTGGATAGGCCGATTGAACATCGGCGATTTCCTCGTCAGTCGGCGGCGTCAAACTGAGGAAGAATCTCGCGATCGGCGAGTCGGACGTATCCGACAGTCGCAGTCGCGGCTCGGACGCATCTTCGGGATACTCACGAACCTGCTGAAGGTTGGTGTTCACCCGCAGCAGGGCTTCGCTCATGTCCGTACCAACGGCGAACTCCAGCACAATCCGACCGCCGGAGTCGTTGCAGGTCGACGTCATCTTGAGGACGCCCTCGACTGCCTGCAGTTGCTCCTCCTGCTCCTGAATGATCTCGCGCTCGACCTCTTGCGGACTCGCCCCCGGCCATTGGGTTTCAATGGTCAGCACCGGCCGAACGACGCGCGGCGTCAACTGCTTGGGCATGTTGAGCAGCGCCACGACTCCAAACAGAACCACGATCAAGACACCAACGGTGACTTTAACCGGGTTTCGAATGAAGGAGTCGACGAGGTGCATTGTGAAGTTTCAGGGGTGTTGGCTGGAGGGGGCAGGCATTCTCATTTGATTATTCGTAGTCCACTTCATCGAGAATGCGAACCTTTTCGCCCGGCTTGAGACGTTCATTGCCTTCGACGACGACCAGTTGATCCGGAGCGAGCATGCCGTTGACTTCAATGGCCGTGCCGTCTGACATGCCGAGCGTGACCTCAACCGGACGCACGACGCCCGCTTGACTGTTTTCCGCTGAAAGGTCGACCACGTACACCAACGGTTGTGACCCACCGAGAACCAACGCATCCTTCGGGATCACCGTCGCCCGCTGAGTCGCACCGGTGGGGAGTTGCAGCGTCGCCAGGAACCCTGCCTTGAGGACCGGCAGGTCGTTCTCAAGCTGATTCGTAATGCGAATGTCGACTGGAAACGTTCGCGAGCGTTCGTCCCCCTGCGGCACGATGCGATGCACCGTTCCCTCCCACAACTGACGCGGAGCGCCCGGCACATTGACCGTGACCGTTTGTCCCTGTCTGAGTTGAGACACCTGCTCCTCCGGCACGTTCGCACGGACGTCGACTTCACTGAGCTGCACGATCTCCGCAATCGGGTCTCCCTGCGAGGCCCACTGGCCAACCTCCGAATTCTCCGCGACGACATATCCGTCAAACGGAGCGACGATCGTGTGCCGCTGAATCTGGTCCGAAAGCTGACGCACCATCGCAGTTTGCATCTCCACTCGCGCTTCTGCCTGTGCAATTCTCTCCTCACGTGGGCCACGCACCGCCAGATCATGCAATGCCTTTGCGGCGATCTGATCCTGTAAAGCGCTGGTCGCTCCCGACCTTGCTTCGTCGAGTTGGTTTTGAGTCGCCACCTGTCCCTTATCAAACAGACTCTGCATCCGCTTGAACTGCGACTCTGCGTAATCCCGCTGAGCCGTCGCCGCCTTCATCCGGGCCTCCAGATTGGCGATCTGCTCAGGGTCCGTGCCGTTCTTGAGTTCGGCCAGTTCCTGCTCACGCAGTTTGAGTTCCGCCTGAGCGGCAGCGAGTTGCCACTCCAGCGTCTCCGTACGAAGTTGTGCGAGCATGTCACCCTCCGAGACACGATCCCCCATCTCGCGCGGGAACTCGATCACACGCCCGTCGACCGCACTGCCGACGATGCTGCGTCGCGCCGGCTGAATGGTGCCGACAACCGTTTGTGAACCGCCGATCTCCCGCTCCTGTACTCGTGACACGGCCACCGGTGATGGCGGAACTTCCGACGATACAGGCTTCTGCCCCCACGCCGTCATCGACAGGGCAGGACCGCAGAACATCCACAGCGAACAGGAGAGAAGGCAAGAGAAACGCATGGCGGGCATCCAAAAGGGAGGACCTCCATCGTAGCCACCGGCTTGCCGTCTGTCGAAGCTAAGCTGTTGACATGTCCGGTTTCGCCACGCAGATCACACCGGTTCTTCCGATCACGCCGAATCGTCGACCACAATGCACGTGGTCGAAGAGTGTGCCCGCAACCGGCATCCTGCTAAACTCGACTTTCGCGTCGCTGGAGTGAAACGACCGTTAATATCGATGCTCGGTTCCGGTTGAACTCTTGAGAAACGTATATCCATATCATCCAACAATCCCGTTGCCGAATCTCCCATGACTGCTGTCGCCTCTGATTCCCGTTTGGCTGAGATCGCTGAGAAAGTCGAGGTCTCCGAGCGTCTGTCGTTCGATGAGGGAGTCTACCTCGATCAGGAGGCTGATCTGCTCACGCTCGGACGGCTGGCCAATCAGGTCCGCGAGCGGAAGAACGGGCGGTATGCATTCTACAACACCAACATTCACCTCAATCCGACGAACGTGTGCGTCTACCGCTGTACGTTCTGTGCGTTCCGCTCGGACCTCAAAGCGGAGAAGGGGTACGTCTTCAGCGACGAGATGATCCGTGAGCGGGTGCTCGAAGCGAAGGAACAGGGAGCGACGGAGATCCACGTCGTCGGCGGCCTGCATCACCTCAAAAAGTTTGATTGGTACGTCAACGTCATCCGTGTGATTCATGAGACGTGGCCCGAGATTCACATCAAGGCGTGGACGGGCGTCGAGATTCAGTGGTTCGGCCATCTCACCAAAAAGCCGTACGACTGGGTGCTTCAGCAGATGATCGACGTCGGCCTGGGGAGCATGCCGGGCGGCGGGGCGGAGATCTTCGATGAGGAGGTCCGCTCACAAATCTGCGAGCACAAGGCCGACTCCCAGCGCTGGCTCGACATCCATCGCACGGCTCACGAACTCGGCCTCCGCACGAACGCGACCATGCTCTACGGTCACGTCGAGGAAGCCCGGCATCGCGTCGACCACCTCTGCCGTCTCCGCGAGTTGCAGGACGAGACGAGCGGCTTTCAGACGTTTATCCCGCTCGCCTTCCATCCGGAGAACACGGGCCTCTCACACCTCCCCAAACCGACTGGCCAGATGGACCTGCGGATGATCGCCCTCTCCCGGCTGATGCTCGACAACTTCGATCACATCAAAGCGTACTGGATCATGCTGGGCGAGAAGACGGCCCAGGTCGCCCTCGGCTTCGGAGCCGACGACCTCGACGGCACGGTGGTCCACGAACTGATCTACCACGNNACGACGCCGGCGCCAAAACCCCCGAAGGCCTCACCGTCCCCCAACTCCACCGCCTCATCAAAGAAGCCGGCTGCGAACCCATCGAACGCGACACACTCTATCGCCGTGTGATCCGAGATGGAGCGAAGTGGACGATTGGTGAGCCCGTTTGTTGACTCGGTGTGATTCGTGGAGTCGAATGGTTTGACACTTACGTCATCCGCGTGATAGACGGAAACAGCCTATCACGCGGACGGGAAAGCAGAACGTACGTAACTCATTTCAGCTACGAGAGATGCAACCCATCATGCCATGCGTGTTAGGCTGACAATCTTGCCAGCTACACGCAATACACTGATCATTCTATAAACAAGTTCTGCGATGAGAATCAGATCATG
>JAGQPX010000236.1 GCA_020426505.1 Planctomycetaceae bacterium
ACCGGCGTGATTTGCACACGAATCGTCTGCGTGGTCGTGTGACGTGATGGTTTTTCACGTCCATCACCGACCGGGGCAGCGAGCCGTCAAACCTTGCATCACGCCGTAGCTCAAGGGCAGAGCACCGTAGAAAACTCTGATTCAACCTTCGTCGGTCTTTGTATATCCAGAATAGAACGCAGATGACGCAGATCGGGCTGATCCTCGCGGATCACGATCCATGACTAATCAGTGAAATCCGTGTCATCCGTGGTCTATTCACGCATGATGTAGAAATCAGTAGGGCGACCTGCCGCAGGTACGCCCCCCAAAGACAGCTCGACTGCCGGTTCGGAGTCCATTGGCAACTGCAGGTTCGAATCCTGTCCGGCACCCTTGGATGTAGCCACATGGTGCCGGATGCTCTGGCCAACCTTCGTCGAGCCATTCGTTCAAGTCTTTCAACCGCGAATGGCGCGAATGAAACGAATGTCGACAGACATGAGTCTTCTCTGATTCGATTCATTCGCATGATTCGCGGTTGTCAATCCGTTTCGCGACTCAACGTCGCACTGTGAGGTCATCATGGCAAACAAGACTCTTTTCTCCAGCATTAAGCAACGATTCACGCGCGCAGACGCCGTGAATGAAGCCGGTGGCCGCGCCTACAAGCTTTCACCAAAGCATGCCCTCGCGCAGATGGCGGCGACTGGTTGTTTCAACGGCACGTTCTACGCGAGCGCTGACACGCAGCTCGATGCCATGCGGACGCTCATCCGTGAGATCGACGATAACGAGTTTCTCGCAAAGCTCGCCGTCTACTCGCGTGAGCGGGCCTTCATGAAGGACATGCCGGCGGCTCTGCTGACGGTCCTGTCCACGCGTGACATGGAGCTGACGCACCGCGTCTTCGATCGTGTCGTCGACAACGGCCGCGTGCTGCGGACGATGTTCCAGATGATCCGCTCGGGACAGTTCGGTCGCAACAGCCTGTCGTCGTCGCTCAAGCGAGCGTTCGCACGCTGGCTGAACGACGCATCAGTCGGCAAGCTGCTCTCGGCGTCCATCGGCAACGATCCGTCGCTTCGGGACATTCTCCGCATGGCGCGACCGACGCCGAAGGACAACGAGCGGCGAGCGCTGTTCGGCTGGCTGACGGGACGTGACGTCGAGCACTGGGCACCGGCGACGGCGGACGATCTGCCGTCGCAGGTCCAGACGCTGCTGGCGTACCGTCGGGCGAACTCGCAGGAGTTGCAGTCGCTGCTCGTCGGCGACCTGAACGTCCGGTGGGACCTGCTCGCCGATGCGGCACTCGGTCCGAAGGTCTGGAAGGCGATCGCCCGCCAGATGGGACCGCAGGCACTGCGGATGAACCTCAACACGCTGTTGCGTCATGGGGTGCTGGAGCATGCCGAGATGACGAACGAGATCGCTGCGCGTCTGCGTGACGCGGACGAGATCGCCCGCTCGCGGCAGTTCCCGTACCAGTACCTCGCAGCGTACCTCAACGCAGCGGACGAGGTGCCTCACGCCATCAAGTCGGCTCTGCACGAAGCGGCTGAGATCGCGTGTGGCAACGTGCCGCAGCTGCCGGGTCCGGTCGTCATCGGACTGGACACGTCCGGTTCGATGCAGATGTCAGCGACCGGCTGGCGGGGTCGAGGTGCAACGAGTGCGATGCGGTGTGTTGACGTGGCAGCACTGTTCGCAGCGGCCATCCTGCGTCGCAACCCGGACAGCGTCCTCATCCCGTTCGACACGCACGCCTACGGCGTCCGTTTCGATCCGAGCGATTCGATCCTGAGTCTCTCGGAACGGCTGGCGAAGTTCGGCGGCGGCGGAACCGACTGTTCGATCCCGCTCCGCGAGGCGAACACCCGTTACGCTCGCCGACGTTTCGCAGGCGCCATCCTCGTCAGCGACAACGAAAGCTGGATCGGCACAGGCCGCTACGGCTCGACCGGCGTGATGACCGAGTGGCAGAAGTTCATCAAGAACCAACTCCACCTCGGCGGCCACAACATCGCCGCACCAAAATTGGTCTGTATCGACATCCAGCCCTACAACACGACGCAGG
>JAGQPX010000237.1:0-2554 GCA_020426505.1 Planctomycetaceae bacterium
CGAGTCGCGGACTCTGTGATGAAGCACAATGGACACGCCGGACACGAATGGGTGGCCGCGGCCCTCAACCAGTTTGAGGGGCGTCTGTTGCGTTACGCCCAGCGGATCACGGGCGACCCTCACCGGGCCCGCGACGTCGTGCAGGAGACGTTCCTCAAACTGTGTCGCGAGCAGCCGACGGCGATCGACGGACATCTGGCCCAGTGGCTGTACACCGTCTGCCGCAATCAGGCAATCGATGTGCGAAGAAAGGAATCACGGATGACGGCTATCGCAGAACCGACGCTCGACGACACCCGCAGCGAGGAGCCGACCCCCGCCCGGACAGCCGAGGACCGCGATGACGTCGCCCGCATTCTCGATCACCTGGGCGACCTCACCGACAACCAGCAGGAATGCATCCGCCTGAAGTTTCAGCACGGCCTCAGCTACCGCGAGATCGCCGCCGTCACCAATTTGACCCCCACCAACGTCGGCTTCCTGATCCACACCGGCCTCAAGAAACTACGAGAACACCTGAACCGCGACGAATGACATCACCTGTCGTTACCGAGGACTTTGGCATGGAGTATCTACGAAAAATCATGACCGGACGTGTCGGGGGCATGGCCTCATGCGTCCTGCTCGTCGTCTGCGTGTTGACTCAGCCAGCATGGGGGCTGGGCGAGGAGAGACACGGCAACGATGAGATGTCACTCAGTTCATTCACTGAACTGAACCCTGTTGCCAACCACAAGAGCCGAGTCTACGCCTACTGGGTTAACGGACATGAGGGGCTGTTCTATCGGGGCAGTACCGAGTCGCTGAATGAGGTCCTGCAAGCGTTTGCAGCGGCTCCGCTGGAGAAGCATGAGGTCGTTCTGCGACCGGCGCCTCTGTCGACCAATGACTTCGATCAGAACGATATCCCTTATGACTGGAGCCTCGATGTTATCGGCGGCATCGCGAGCCACATGTCGACATTGGACAAGGGCAACCGCTTCTGGCCCGTTGTCCCGGTGCTGACCATTGCTGTCGATAATGAGCGCATCAAGTTGGCGGACCTCGTGATCCCGGAGAGCGTGAGCCTGGTCCAGGAGTACGACCTGCGGCTGAGATATCTGGAGGGGTTGGACTCAAGGGACCAGACCGTGCGCGGCTGGGGGACGGGACACTTATCGCGGCTCAATCAGTTCGACACGAACGACGCTGAGGAGGTCGCGAAGATGCTCAATGACGGCGAGAAATGGGTCCGCCTCAACGCGGCCGGTTCAATCGCCAACTACAAAGCGACCGCGAAGCCTCAGCTTGCCCGACTCCGCAGCGCACTTGAGCGCGAAACAGCTGACGACGTGCGGGAGAAGTTGTCCACCGCCATCGACACGATCGAAGCCGCAGAAGAGTCTCCCGAGCTTGTCGCGAGGCATCAGGCATTATTGCGAGCCATTGAAAGCTTCTGCCGGAAACAGACGACCAAACAACCAGACTGATCACTCATTTCAACGATTCCGTCACCTTGACGAATTGACGTGGAGCACACCATGTCCGACACACCCATCACTCCTGACGACCCCCGCCTGACCGCTTACGTCCTCGGCGAACTCTCTGCCACTGAACGCGAGACCGTCGAGGCACACCTCGCCACGTCACCCGCATGTCGACGCGCGGTCGAGGAACTGCAGGAGACAACGGCCCTGCTCGACGAAGCGCTGCAAAGCGAACCGGTCGCCGCACTCACCGACGCACAGAGAAAAGCGATCCACGCCGCCGCGACTACTGGCAGTACGTCACGCCGCTCGACTGAATACGTCACAGTGTCGAGCAACAACCGCTCCGAACCCTCACAACGACGTGCCGTCACCACCGCCCTGATGACCGTCCTCGCCGTCAGTGTGGCCATCCTTCTGGCAGTGGTACTCCCCGTCACCAACCAGCCGACACCCGACAGTGTCGCGATGGTCACCCGGAACAGACAAGGTGAATCGGAAGAGTTAGGTGTTGCGATCACGCAGAGCATCGAGGATCTGGCACAGCAACGATTGGATTACTTCCACATCTCAGAAAACTCACCTGAAAATGATTTGGATTCGATCACACAATTCACTGTCTCATCTGGAGCGGTCACCAGCCATTCACAAAGCGGCCTTGTCACGTCACCCGATGCCATCAGTCCGGGTGACGGTATGATTCTCGGCGGACGGTTGATTGTCTCGTCAGAAAGCAGACCACCGTCTGCGATATCAAGTCAAACTAGTCAAACTACCCAGCTGCATACCCTTCCAAAAGCTCCCTTGGGGAGCGTTGATACTCTCAACGGACAATCGACCCAGAACATAACTGATCCCAGCATCGTCAACCGTGGAAGACCTACAGTCATTGCTCCTCATGGCTCCCAACCATCGGTTGATGGATCGTCATCCGAGGGCAGCATTGAAGGCCTGCAAGTTGAATTCAACCGCTTGATGGAACAACAGCGATTCGCTGAAGCAAACGTAGTTGCCAAGCAGGCGAAAGCCCTCGCTCCGGAGAACACGGCCACGATCATGATGGAACTGAAGAGCAAGTTCGCATACCG
>JAGQPX010000237.1:2607-4037 GCA_020426505.1 Planctomycetaceae bacterium
CTCGACGATATCGATCGTACAGAGCTTCTTTTTTTGGCCGATGACAACTCCTCAGCAACGTCATCGCATATCGGTTTGAAGTTCGTTGATGCGCAGACATTAGCGGCTCAGAGAGCCGCAGAGATACGCGAGTTGAGGGAGGAATTGCTTGTCACTAATGACGAACTCTCAAAGCAAGTCTCGCTAAGTTTCAACGAAGCTCCCTTGGCCGATGTGTTACAGCATTTGGCGACCGATGCGAAGATCAATCTCATGATCGACGAGAGATCGTTGTCCGAGATCGGCTTGACGAGTCAGGTTCCCATCACGATCAACGTCGAGGGAATCAAGCTGAAATCTGCTTTGAATCTGATCCTCAAGCCGATGAGACTCGACTACAGAGTCGATGATGGAATTCTTGTGATCTCCAGTACATATCAGCACAACTCCGAGTCCTACGCCCCCATCGTAGAGAACCCGTTCACCTCACCTGTCGACGCTCCGCACTCAACGTTCGGTCTCGATGTCGACACGGCTTCATACGCCAATGTGCGGCGGTTTTTGTTGGATGAGGGACGGCTGCCGCCGGCGGATGCGGTGCGGATTGAGGAGTTGGTCAACTCGTTCTCTTACGACGATCCGCAGCCGGTCGACGAGCATCCGTTGCGGGTCTCGCTGGAGTCAGCCGCCTGTCCGTGGGATGCGTCGCATCGGCTCGTGCGGATCGGCGTGAAGGGCAAGGAGATCGACCTCGCGGACCGACCGCCGACGTCGCTCGTGTTCCTCGTCGACACGTCCGGCTCGATGCGGGATGACAACAAGCTGCCGCTGGTCAAGGAGTCGTTGCGGCTGCTCGTCGACGAGATGAGTGAGAACGACCGCATCGCGATCGTGACCTACGCAAACGACGCCGGCCTCGTCCTCGACAGCACCTCGGGCGAACACCGCGACGAGATCATGTCCATCATCGACTCGCTGCACGCCAACGGTTCGACCAACGGCGAAGCGGGACTCAAGACGGCCTACGAGGTCGCCTCGCGTCACAAGATCGACGACGGCTCAAACCGCGTCATCCTCTGCACCGACGGCGACTTCAACGTGGGCGAAAGTGCGGATGCCCCACTTGTGCAGATGATCTCGCAGAAGCGAGACACGGGCGTGCACCTCAGCATCTTCGGCTTCGGGACCGGCAACCTCAAAGACGCCAAGCTCGAACAGATCGCAGACCACGGCAACGGCCACTATCACTACATCGACGGCCTGCGTCAGGCCCGCCGGGTGTTCCTCGACGAACTCACCGGCACGCTCTACACGATCGCTCAGGATGTCAAACTGCAGATCGAGTTCAACCCGGCCCACGTCGGCTCCTACCGACTCATCGGCTACGAAAACCGCACCCTCGCCGCAGAGGATTTCAACAACGACCGCATCGACGCCGGCGACCTCGGCGC
>JAGQPX010000238.1 GCA_020426505.1 Planctomycetaceae bacterium
TGTCCGAAAAACCCGAAGCACGTCATACTCTCACGATACGAAGACCGCGATGATCTGACGGGATTTGAATGGAGGTACTGGAATCGGCTCGTTCGAAGCGAGCTTGTAGCCTTTGAGAAAGGCTCCGAATCAGTCGACAGTGTAGCTTTCAGTCCAGACGGTAAACGGCTCGCTTCAGATGGGGGATCGCCTAATACACCAGGCAGTGATCAAGTGAAAATCTGGGACACCGAGTCGGGGATTGTGCTTCTCGATCTGAAAGGAACGTCGGATTGGATCTGGAGTGTCGATTACAGCTCTGACGGGAACTGGGTTGCCGCAAGTGGTGGCAGTCCGACGTTTCTGGTTTGGAACGCGCATAGTGGAGAAGCATTTCATACATTCAGCGGCCATGCGGGTACTGTGTGGAGCGTCGCATTCAGTCCAGACAGTACGCGAATTGTCAGTGGAGGACAGGATCAGACAGTCCGGGTATGGAATGTACATACGGGTCAGCAAGTGCTAACGATCCCAGCTCATTCAAAAAGAGTGAGGAGTGCGTGTTTCAGTCCAGACGGGAAACACATTGCTAGTGGCAGCGATGCAGAGACGGTGTGCCTGTGGGACTCCGTAACCGGGGAAAAGGTCGGCGAGTTAAACGGACATCGTGGGGGAGCGAGGACTGTTTGTTTCAACAACAATGGCAAGACACTTTTGGTCGGTTGTGGCGATTCCACTGTCAAAGTTTGGGATACGGCTTCGGGTGAGGAGAAGATGACACTCCGAGGGCACACTGGGCCCGTGTGGTGTGTGCGATGTAGCCCGGATGGACGGCGTATCGCGAGCGTGAGTCAGGACAGCACAAGTAAACTCTGGGACGAGGTATTGTTGAAAGTCGTGTTCTCGTGAGGTGCAGAAAGGCGGCGTATCCTGTTGATGATTTCACTCTTCAACGGCCCGACGCGGGCACAAGGATACGCCATGAACAAGACTACGAGAGCGACACAGACTTCACTAGTCACTCCTCAGACTGCTCCACCAGACGAATTGGTGGACGCTGAGGTGCTGGCGTTTCGAGCGAACTTTGAGGAGCGGAGCCCGCTCGACGAGTTGGTTCGCGAGGGGGCCCGGCGGATGTTGCAGGCCGCGATGGAAGCCGAGGTGGACGTCTTCATTGCTCAGCATGCCGGTCGGCGTGACGAGCAGGGTCGGCGGCAGGTGGTGCGAAACGGCCGGCTGCCGGCGCGAGAGATCCTCACCGGGGCCGGGCCGCTGGAGGTGTCTCAGCCGCGGGTGCGGGACAAGTCTCCTCGAAGGGAAGGACGGGTGACGTTCTCCCCGAGCGTATTGCCGCCGTACCTCAGACGGAGCAAGGCGATCGAAGAGTTGATCCCCTGGCTGTACCTCAAAGGTATCTCGACCGGTGACTTCTCGGAGGCGTTGCAGGCGCTCGTCGGTGAGCAGGCGAAGGGCCTCAGTGCCAATGTCATCGTCCGGCTCAAAGAGACCTGGGCCGATGAGTACGACGAGTGGATGCGACGCGATCTTTCGTCCACGCAATACGTCTACATCTGGGCCGACGGCATTCATGCGAATATCCGCCTCGAAGACGACGCCAACAAGAAGCAGTGCCTGCTGGTGCTGATGGGGGCCACGACGGATGGCCGCAAGGAACTGATCGGCGTGATCGACGGCTATCGCGAGAGCAAACAGAGTTGGCTGGAATTCCTCCTGGACCTGAAGCAGCGGGGACTGACGATCGATCCGAAACTGGCCGTCGGTGACGGGGCGCTCGGCTTCTGGGCCGCACTGCGAGAGGTGTTCCCCACCGCGCGCGAGCAACGCTGCTGGGTGCACAAGACGGCCAACGTGCTCAACAAGCTGCCCCGCAGTGTGCAGCCAAAGGCCAAGGCCGACATCCATGAAATCTGGCAGGCCGAGACCAGGCAGGCAGCCAACGAGGCATTCGATCACTTCATCGAGAAGTACGGCCCCAAGTACGAGCCGGCCTGTGAGTGCCTGAAGAAGGACCGCGACGTGCTGCTCACCTTCTACGACTTCCCCGCCGAACACTGGGCGCACCTGCGAACAACCAACCCGATCGAATCGACGTTCGCGACCATCCGACTGCGGCATCGACGAACGAAGGGCAACGGCACACGCCGTGCCAGCCTGACGATGATGTTCAAGCTGGCTCAGTCAGCACAGAAACGTTGGCGTCGCCTCAACGGCCACGCCCTGATCCTCCCCCTCCTCCAAGGAAAGACCTTCCAAGACGGATTCCTCCAGGACGCCGCCTGACCAAGCTCAGAACACAACAATTGACGGGGCGGCAAAAAGTCAGGT
>JAGQPX010000239.1 GCA_020426505.1 Planctomycetaceae bacterium
AATCTGAAGACAGGCCCTCGGATGTTTGTGGAGTCTGATCCAGTCCAGGCACCGGACATCGCCAAGCGGGCTGGTGGCAACGTCATCTGTCCCGATGCGGAAAGAGTATACCAATGAAAGATCTGACGGTTGTCGTCCCGGCAAAAGCGTCGTCCACCAGGATTCCAAACAAGAACTTCCGGGAGTTTTTGCATGGCGAATCGCTGGTCGACATCACGGTCAAGAAATTGCTGATGACGGGACTGCAAACGGATCAGATCTATCTGTCCTGTGAAGACGAATCGAAGAGCGAAGTTGCGGAAAAACACGGCATTCAGTTTTCCTTGCGACAGGAGCGGCTCTGCCGCAACGAAACACCCTTCTCCGAGGTTTTCCGCGGCGTCGCAACTCAGATTCCCGGTGATTCGGACATCATGTGGGCACAGGTCTGTGATCCATTTTTTGATGAATACACGAGGTGTATTGACGAGTGGCGCAATGCCAAGGCCAGCCATTCAAACAGATACGATTCGCTGGTGGTCTGTCACAAGGTCAGCGGATACTACATGGACGAGAATCTGCTCCCAATTCACGGTTGGGGCTTCGGTCCGTGGCATGTGCCGTCGCAACGGCTTCCCACCTTCTACAAGATGCCATTCGCCTGCTCAATCTTGACGCGTGACTCGATTGAGGCCGTCGGCTACTACGTCGGCGCCCGCCCACTCTGGTTGCCGTGCCAGTGGACGTCAATCGACATCGACACGGAGGACGACTTTCTCTTGGCGCGTCTGATGATGATTCATCAGCAGGAGGCAGCGAATCGATGAAATCCGCGATTCTGATCGGAAAGGGGCCATCGGCCGTGTTCGCCCAGCAGTTGATCCAGGAAAAACCTGGTCACTCTGTCGCCGTCATTAACAATGCGGGTGACATTCTTGATGGTGGCCAGCACGTTGACTATGGATTCTTCACGCACGTCGAAGCCTACGAGTTGATGCTCAAGTCGGAAAGAAAAATCGGGCTCTATGTCAGCCCGGAGAATGACCCGTACATTGCTCGATGC
The DNA here is from genome assembly GCA_020426505.1 of Planctomycetaceae bacterium. Taxonomy (GTDB): domain Bacteria; phylum Planctomycetota; class Planctomycetia; order Planctomycetales; family Planctomycetaceae; genus JAHBXU01. The sequence goes on from JAGQPX010000239.1 coordinate 1,043, forward strand.
AACAGGGACCACCAGCGCAAGACGCACATTCATGCCTACTACCAGCACAACACATGTGCACCGTGTCGTGAGGCACTGGTCGGTCGGATTCTCGAAGGCGGAATCACCCACTTCAACACGGCGACGGCTGCGCATCACTGGCTGGCGAAGAAGGGCTACAAGACGATCTATCTGATTGGGATCGACGGGGGGACGGAATACGCCCCCGGTCTCGACCCCATTTCCGAAGCGGCAAAAGTGGCGATTGCGCAAGGGGCCTATGATGTCGCGGCGACGGTCCATCGCGAACTTTGCAGCCTCCTGGAGAATGTTTATGGAACGCGGACAGTTTGGCTCAGAACGGACGACTTCGTCTGAGTAGAAGGAAGTCAAGTTTGGCATTCCGAATCTTGATCGCAGGGCGATGGCCACAGTTGCATCGGGAACAGTCGAAGGTGTTATGGCCGACTTTCTTGTGGAGACACCTTACGAAGCCCACCAAACTCACTATCGGTTGTGGTTGGACTCGGCATTGGACCGACAAGGCAATCGAGGCCAAGGTGTATCGGCGAGAGGCTGGTGGCGGTGGCATTGGGCGGACGAGTTCCATCGGTCTTGTTGAACGGTGAGCTTCGCGATGGTGAACGACGCTTGAGGATGTACGGAAAGCAAGATGAAACGGTAAACAACACTGACGAGGAAAGCATCCTCTTCGGCAAGTATTGAAACGTCGACGAAATGAACATGGGTTCTTCCACTCACGATGAACAGCGACAGGCGCCAAGCGGTTGCCGATGTCCTGCGTTGCCTGAAGGGCAGCAATGGTTCTGGTGTGATGCGCATCAGTGCAAGAAGTCCGCAGAGATGCGACGGCAATGCGAACTCGACCCGTCCACGTTCGCGGCGTGGAGTGATGGGAAGGGGCCGGGACAGACTGTTGTGCGAAATCAGCCCGCTG
>JAGQPX010000034.1 GCA_020426505.1 Planctomycetaceae bacterium
CGCGAGCCGGTGACGTTGGTGCGCTCGCCGATCATGAAAAACGGAGTTGAGGGTTGAGAGTTCAGAGTTGAGGGTGGTTCATCATCAACGTCTTCACTCAACTCTGAACTCTCAACTCTCAACGGCCCCAACTCATACCGTTCCAGTCCTGAGTAGTTCGAGACTCGCGGGTGGTCGGAGATCGTCCTTGGTGGAATCCCCTTCACCGCATCAACAATCTTCTCGGTGTACTCAGGAGTCGTCCCGCAGCAGCCGCCGACGATGTTCGTCCAGCCTTGCTCCGCGAACTCGCGGATGTAGTCGGTGAACTCGTTGGGATTGGAATCGAAGCCTCCCATGCCGTCGGGCAGGCCCGCGTTGGGGTAACAGATGATGGGCGTTGACGCGACACCGGCCAAGGCTTCGACGTAGGGCCGCATCTGCTTGGGACCCAATGAGCAGTTGAGCCCAATTGCCTGCATCGGGAAGTGCTGAACGGAGGTGAAGAACGCCTCGACCGTCTGGGCAGTGAGGGTGCGACCTCCATCGAAGATGGTTCCAGAGACCATGACGGGAACGGAAACCCCTCGCTCCTCGAAGACGTTGCCGATGGCGAACAGGCATGCTTTCATGTTGAGCGTGTCGAACGATGTCTCCGGCAGGAGCAGGTCGACGCCCCCGGCAAGCAATCCGCGTACTTGCTCCGCGTACGAGGCGACCTGATCGTCGAACTGGACAGGTCGCGTGCCCGGATTGTCAGCGTTCAGCGAAAGCTGGACGTTTGTCGGCCCAATGCTGCCGGCGACAAATCGGGGCTTGCCACGGTCTTTCTTCGTGAAAGCATCGGCTTCACGTCTCGCCAGTTCGACAGCCGTCTTGTTGATCTCCCTCGTGAGTTCCGCCAGCCCAAACTCACTCAGCGTGACCAGATTCGCTCCGAAGGTGTTCGTTTCGACGATGTCCGCCCCCGCCTCAAGGTACGCCCGGTGAATCCCGGCGATCGTATCCGGCTGCGTGAGGCATAGGACGTCAGTCGCATTCTTCAGTGAGGTGACATGAGATTTGAATCGCTCCCCACGATAGTCTGCCTCGTCCAAACCCTTTTGAAACAGCAACGCCCCCATCGATCCGTCGATCACAAGGATCCGGTCGTGCAGCAGGTTCGTGAGGTCGTTCGATTGCGAATCCGGAGAATTGCTCAAGACGTTGTTTCACCGACTGGGGTAGGAGTAGGGATTTCATCGAACTCGGGGAAGAATGCGAACAACAGCGGCTCGCTTTCCCTGAGCAGGGCTCGAAGCTCCTCGTCGTAATGGTTCGACCAGTGGTCGTCCTCCTTGCGACGCGGCTTTCCGGGATGAATTTTCCCTTTAGTAAGAATAGGATCGATCTTCTCCGTAGGAAAACCCTGATGTTCGAGGAAGGCGTGTAGGTCCTGATTCAAGCGATGAGTCAACAGGAAGTTGACGCCCTGCATGGATTCTTGCGCCCTCGGAACGAAGTCTTCCACCCTCGTCGCATCGGCAACAACCTCCTTCGGGCGAATCACGTGGTAGTGCAGAAACTCAGTGCTGCAGTACGACATTGGAGGTAGGTTGGGGTAGTTCTTGCGACAGGTGTTGCTCCAATGACTGTGTTTAATCGTGGCTCTCACGTATGCGGGGAAGTCGAAGTTCTCCAAGGGCCCGAACTCGGACACGACGGCATTTGGGTCAACAAACCACCGCTCCGGATTCTCTCGCCACCAGTTGAAAGTGTACCCCGAAACATAGATGTCGTATGGGTTACGGACACAGGAGGCGATGGGAAGTTCGGAAAACCTCGCGGGGATATGTTTCCGCATCGCATGCTGGCGAATCTCACGGTACTTGTAGGGGTACCCTGGAAAATAGACGCCGTAGCGTCGGCCAACCGCGTGTATCCGCCAGTCCCACAAATTGGGTGTCAGTAGTTCCCTCAACACACGTGTCACGAACGTCCCCCCCGTTTTGGGGACGTGCATGAACACGAATCGGTCTGTCAGGATCATTGGGGGGCGTTATGACGGTGTTTGCGGGATCGAATCTTCGAGGATAATAGTGAATCATTGAACCACCGTCAGCGGCAGTGTGTCCTGACGACGACCATCGACGAGATATCCCATTGTTCGGACCTGATCCGGAATTCGCTCGCCGATTGTCACGCGTTCCTTGCCCTCGCTATAGTGAGGCGTCCATTGTTTCTTGAGATTCCAGGAGTTTAACCAGTGTTTGAAACCGTTGCCCTTGTCGGGGCCACAGGTGCTGTGGGCCGCATCATGCGGCAGTTGTTGGAAGAGCGGGATTTTCCGGCGAAGACGTTCCGTTTTCTTGCTTCCGCTCGGAGCGCGGGTTCGACGCTGACGTTCAAGGGGCAGGAATACACGGTCGAGGAACTGACAAAGTCCGCCTTTGCCGGGGTCGATCTGGTCCTTGCTTCGACTCCGGACGACACGGCTGCCGAGTACCTCCCGTCAGCAGTCGAGGTAGGGGCAACGGTGATCGACGAGTCGGGCTACTGGCGGATGAAGGACGGCGTCGCTCTCGTGATTCCCGAGGTGAACCCCGAAGATGCGATCAACGCCAAGGGAATCATCGCATCTCCTAACTGCTCGACCACGCAGATGGTCATGGCGCTCAAGCCACTGCACGATGCTGCCAAGGTCACACGCGTGATCGTGTCCACCTATCAGGCGACGAGCGGGGCTGGCGTGCAGGGAACGGCCGACTTGCTGGAAGGCTCACGGGCACACTTGGACGGTAAGGTCCACAGTTACAAGGCTTTCAAGAAGCCCATCGCCTTCAACGCCATTCCACAAATCGGTAGCGAAAAGGAACAAGGGTACACGTCCGAGGAGATGAAGATGGTCTACGAGACCCGCAAAATTCTCGGCGACGAGAACATCCAGGTTTGCCCGACTTGCGTCCGGATTCCGGTCAGCAACTGTCATAGCGAATCGATCACCGTCGAGACTGCCAAGCCGGTCTCTCCCGAAGAGGCGCGAGAATTGTTCTCAAACTTCCCCGGCATCACCGTCGTGGATGACCTGAAAGAAGGACTGTACCCGCTCCCGAATGAGTGTGACGGCAGGGACGAAGTGTTCATCGGTCGCATTCGTCGCGACATCTCGAATCCGGATGGCATCACCTTCTGGTGCGTCAGTGACAATCTCCGCAAAGGGGCAGCGACCAACGCCGTGCAGATCGCGGAACTACTCGCCGCGCATCGATTCCAGAAGGTGTAATCACCGGATTCTGGAAACTTCAGGCTCGTTGGCTGGAGACTCGTTCGCATTGACGGGGCGAGATGAGGCGACTGAACGTGCCCGTTTTGCCCGCCTACGGGCCTGCCACTTCCATTGAAGATAGGCTGTCAGCCAGGGTTGTCCCCACTCGTGTGAGGGTTGTCCCTTGGTGTCGAGGTCGAGTAGTCGCCCTTCGTGAATGTCCCGGAAAGTCTGTGCAAGCACGTCGAGGTTGTCGTACATCATCCGCTGCTGAATCACGATGTGTGACTCGTTCACCTCGTCAAAGTCAGCCCGCAGATACTTGTAGACCGGCCCCGTATCGATCCCGGCATCAATCTGCAACAACGTTCCGCCGACGTTTTCAAGGTCGTTGTTCGCGAGAGCCCAGAAGCAACCGTGAGCATTCCGGTACTGCGGACAAATCCCGGGGTGTATCACCAGTGTCCCCATCCTGGCGATCTCAAAGATGCGAGGCTTGAGAATATGCTTGCACGCCGCATAGATGATGTCTGGTTCCAGTGACTCCAGAAACTCTCTCGCAGCCTTCGTGTTGGGCGAGTGCGTCCGAAGCACTGGGATGTCCTCCCGGAGTGGTTGATACGTCTGCTTGAGTTGCTGCAATCGCTCCCCTGCCCAGACGGCATCACGCTTCGCGAGGAACAGCTTGTAGTAAACCCGAAACAAGATGACATTCAGCAGCCCCAGCCATCCGACCCGCCGTGCCTCGCGTTTCACACTCGCCCATCGACTGCCCGGCTTGTCCTCGATCTCGATGATGCCCACCAGATCCGAAAACGAATCCATCCACGGAGCCGTCCCGTGCCGGATGATGTTGCGGTCAGCATGACAGATGAGGACGGTTTTCAACGATCGAAGCCAGCGAACAAACTGATGAACGTATGCACTGTTCAACATAGATGATCGCAGGGCCTGAGATCGTCGATTGAAGACAATCCCGCAGTCAGGGATCGCCGATTTCGCGAACCCAGCCTTGGAGTAGGGATGATGCGGATTGTACCGAGTCGTTTGAATCCGGAATCGTCAGTACGTTCATGCAGGAGCCCCCGCTACAATTGAGCAACAGGCATCACCCAATGCGATCGAGGGATCAGCGTCATGATCATTGACATTCGAGGAGAAGAGATGGGCCGAATCACTGTCGACTTGGTGCTCGCTGACAATCGTGAGGTCGTGAAGGCTGCCCCGGGAGATCGGATTCCGGACTCAGTCAAGCACATCACCGTTCAGGGTCTGGTCGACACGGGAGCCGCACGGCTCGTATTGCCCCAACGGGCAGTGGACGAACTCAACCTGCAGCACGCTGGCGAAGTCGGCGTCCGCTACGCTGACAACCGCCGTGAAACTCGACCGCGAGGACGCCCTCATTGGCGCCATCGTCCTTGAAGAACTCGACCTGATCGTCGACTGCCCGACCGAATCGGTTCACCCACGCGACCCGGATATGATTGTGACGGAGATTGAGTGATGTGACAGCGTGATCGTGCAACGGGGGTTACGATGATCGATGCAAAAGTGAGAAGAAACAAACGGTCCACAACGTGTGGTAGATGTCGTCTTCGAGTGAAGGCGAACGAGGGCATCATCCATGAGATTCCGACTCACAAAGGAAAGTCCTTCCCGCGAACCTACTGTTTGAACTGTGCTCAGAAAGTTGGTCGTCAGTTGGAAGTGTTGCGGTTTGCAATCCCAGTTGTGATGATCGGCAGCCTCGTTTTGTACGCAATCCTATCACTGTCAAAACTTTGAACTCTGGCAACCGATGTTTCATTTCGAAGCTACGAACCTTTTTTGTGAAGAGTTACTCCTTGCCGATCTCGCGGCAGAATACGGCACGCCGTTGTTTGTGTACTCGAAGGCCAAGCTCGTCAATGAGTTTCGGGCGGTGCGGGAGGCGTTTTCTGCGGTCGATCCGGTGATTTGTTACTCGGTGAAGGCGAATGGAAACCTGTCGCTGCTCAAGGTGCTGAGTGAGGCGGGGTGTAACTTTGATGTGGTTTCGGGGGGTGAGTTGTTTCGCGTGCAGCAAGCGGGGGGGGATGCGGCGAAGGTTTGCTTTGCGGGCGTGGGCAAGACGGATGACGAGATTCGTTTCGCCCTCAAAGTCGGTATCCTGATGTTCAACATCGAGAGTGAGCCCGAGCTGGATGCGATTTCGGCCGTGGCCGGCGAGATGGGCGTCGTCGCTCCGGTCGCCCTGCGGCTCAATCCGGACATCGATGCCAAGACGCACGCCAAGACGACCACGGGCAAGAAAGGGAACAAATTCGGCGTCGACATCGAACGAGGCGGCGAACTGGCGGACAAGGTACTCGCGGACCCGCACCTCGAACTGCGCGGCATCCACATGCACCTCGGCTCACCCATCAACACAACCGAGCCTTACGAGAAGGCCGCCATCAAAGCGGTTGATGTCGTTCGTGAACTTCGGGACAAGGGGCATCAGACAAACTGGATCAACTTGGGCGGCGGGTTCGGACTCGACTATCAACAGGGTCAGGCACCGCCCTACAGTGACTACGCCGACGTGATCGTTCCCCGTGTGCAGGAAGCGGAGTGTCGCCTCGCACTCGAACCGGGTCGGTGCATCGTCGGGAACGCGGGAGTGCTCGTGAGTCGGGTGATCTTTGTCAAACACGAAGGGGGCAAGACCTTTGTAATTCAAGACGGGGCCATGACCGAACTCGTGCGTCCTGCGATGTACGATTCATTCCATGCCATCTGGCCCGTCGAAACAGACGTTCCATTGCCGAAGGACTTTCTCGCAGAGATTGACGGTTGCTCACCCGTTGACGTTGTCGGACCGGTCTGCGAGTCGGGAGACTATCTGGCCAAGAGTCGCAATTTGCCGCCGGTCGAACGAGGCGACCTGTTGTGCACATTCAGTGCTGGCGCCTACGGCATGGTCATGAGCAGCAACTACAATGCCCGTGGTCGTGCAGCTGAAGTGCTGGTCGATGGTGACACCCATCGCCTCATCCGCCGGCGCGAGACATGGGATGACCTCATCGCAGCCGAGCTGATAGACTGAAATCGCTGCTGGGTCTTCTGTTGTCGACTCCGGCGGTCCAATTAGCAGCAACTCTGAAGAGGTCTGGATATGTTTGGCGTGAGGAAACTTCTGGTCGGTGTCGATCTCGTCGCCAACCCCGAAAATCCAGACCGATTTGAATTGCCCGCTCCCACTCGGGAAGCGGTCGAGATGGGACTACGGGTCGGTGAGTTCTCTCAGGCGGGCGTTACCTTCTTGTCCGTTATAGAGCCCTTGCCGGCCGGAGCAACTGAAGACGAGCAAGCTGAGGTGACGGCGAGCGCACAGGCTGCGTTGGCGGGCTTGCTCAGCGAAGCCGCTGAACGAGGTGTGCAAGCAGAAACACAAGTTGCAAGCGGCCACGGGTGGATGGAGATCATCCGCGAGGTGCTTCGCAACGGACATCAAATGGTCATTGTCGGCTCCAGAGACGCATCGACTGCCAGTCGTCTGTGGCTGGGAAGCACGGCAATCAAACTCCTTCGACTGTGCCCATGCCCGGTCTGGGTCGCACGATCGAATGATGAAGAGAAGACGCAGACCATCGTCGTCGCTGACGACTTGACCGATGTAGGGCAACACTGTTTGCACCTGGGGGTGTCGGCAGCTCGACTGTTGCATGCGCGGCTCTTGGCTCTGCACGCAGTCCAGTACCCGCTCGAACGTCATCTCCGTCGGATCGACAGCTCGCCAGAGGAGCTTCGGGAGTATCGGGAGACCACCTGCGCAGAGGCTGAGAAGCAGCTCAATGAGCGACTGGCGATGACGGACTTTCGCACCATCAGCGAAGGGGCGCGCACGGAGATCACCGCGGGAAGACCGGATGTGGTAATTCAAGATGCCATCGAAGAGCACGAGGCTGACTTGCTCGTCATGGGTACAGTCGCACGAGGCGGCATCCCGGGCATGCTGGTTGGCAACACGGCTGAGCGACTGCTCAACTCGCTGAGTTGCTCCGTGATCGCCGTCAAACCGGAAGGATTCGTCTGTCCGGTTCAACTCGACTGACGGGCGATCGATGTCCGACGAACGCATCTATCTCGATCATCACGCCACGACGCCTTGTGACCCTCGCGTGCTGGAGGTCATGTGGCCGTGGTATGCAGAACGCGTCGGGAATGCCTCCAGCACGAGTCACGCATTCGGACGTGAGGCACACGACGCCGTCGAACTCGCACGACAGCAGATCGCAGATGCACTGAGATGTCAGTCCGAAGAGATCATCTTCACCAGCGGCGCGACCGAGTCGAACAATCTCGCCATCAAGGGGTTGCTCCAAGGTCAGCGACAGAAGCGGCATTTGATTATCAACTCAGCCGAGCATCGGGCAGTTCTCGACCCCGCCAAGCGACTGAAGCGAGAGGGTGTCGATGTGACGATTCTGCCGGCGGATGAGTACGGACTTGTTGATCCACAATCTGTCGAGGAAGCCATTCAACCGGAGACGGCACTTGTTTCTGTGATGGCTGCCAACAACGAGGTCGGCACGCTCAATCCGCTTGATGAGATCGGCAACATCTGTCGCGAGCAAGGCGTTTTGCTGCACAGCGATGCTACCCAAGCGGTCGGCAAGGTGCCGGTCGACTTGTCACAGCTCCCGGTCGACCTGATGAGCTTCACGGCTCACAAGCTCTATGGGCCACAGGGAGTGGGAGCGTTGTTCGTCCGTCGTCGACAGCCGGCGATACGGCTCACCTGTCAGATTGACGGCGGCGGACACGAACGTCGCATGCGAAACGGGACACTGCCGGTCGCATTAATCGTCGGCTTCGGCGAGGCGTGCCGACTTGCTGTTGCACAGCAGGAAGCGGAGGCCGCTCGACTCCGCGAACTGAAGGAACGCCTTCACTTTGCCATTATCACGGAATTGGATGGTGTTACGCTGAACGGCCATCCTGAGGATCGGCTCCCCGGCAACCTGCACCTCAGCTTTGCAGGCGTTGATGGAGACGCTTTGATGTCCAAGCTAGACGGCCTCGCCGTCAGTTCTGGTTCGGCCTGCACGACGGCTGATCCAGAGCCGAGTCACGTCCTCCGCGCGATGGGTGTGCCGGAGTCACTGAGCCTTGCAAGCCTGAGGTTTGGTCTCGGACGGTTCACATCAGAAGGGGAAATCGACCGTGCGGCCGCGATTGTCGTTGCAGCCGTTCGTCAGCTCCGGAACTTGTAACCAGGAATTCATACGTCAATGCACACGGGCACGACCGACCGCTGGTGCCCATCCGTCGTCGATCGGGTCGATGTTGAGATTGTCGATCCGGTAAGCCTCGATGGTTTCTCCCGACCGAAGATCGCCGGACATCGGAGGTTGAAAGATGTCCACTTCCAGCGATGAGGGGGCGGCGGCTGCAACCGTATCATTGTCGAGGAATGGGTCAAGGGGTGCAGGCAGCGGCGGTGGCGGACCCATCTTCGCCTTTTGAGGTGACCCGGGCTCCAAAGCAAGTTGCTGCAAGGGTAACGCAGGTGCCGATGGGCCATTTGCGGCAAGAGATGTTGGTCGATTTCGATCGAGTGGAATCACCTCGCCCATGCCCAGCTGTTGCGAGGCAGCCTCGTAATACTTCATCGCTTCAGGCAGCAGTTCCCGTAGGTCGGCAGCGCGGCGAGCATCTGCCGGGTGTGTTGACAACCACTCGGGGGGCTTCTCGCCGTTTTGTGAGGAGAAGCGTTCCCAGAATTCTGGAGCGACGCTGGGGTCGTACCCCGCTTTGGCCATCAGGATCAAGCCGATCGCATCCGCTTCCGACTCATGCTTGCGGCTGTAGGGGAGGATGACTCCATACTTTGAAGCTGCGCCATAAGCCTGCATGACTTTCTCTGTCGTGGCTTCACTGGTCTTCTTTTGGCTGACTGTTTTCACGATTCCGCCGAGTCCTTTAACTCCCATCTCGTGGCTCATGCGTTCACCGCCGTGGCGAGCGATGGCGTGTGCCACTTCGTGAGACATCACGACGGCGAGTCCCGCTTCGTCCTGACAGACCGGCAGGATGCCTTCGTACACGGCCACCTTCCCGCCCGGCAGGGCGAAGGCATTCATCACATCCTTGGCGATCACCCGGAACTCCCAGTCATACTCCGGCTTGTCGGCCACCGCTGCGATCCGCTGACCGACACGGTTCACCATCGCGATGATCTCTTGATTTTCCGAGATCGGTTCCTCCGAGAGCGTCTCCTCATACGCCGTCAAACCCATGCTGATTTCCTGCGATTCAGGAATAATCAACATCTGCCGACGTCCCGAGACGGGTGCTGTGCGGCAGCCGGAGGAGAGAAGGGAGGCGAAAGTGGTCGCGGCGATCATCAGAGTGGTGATGACGGCAGCTCTTTGAACGGTAAAGCGTTTGGGGCAGGAGGAAATCATGGCGACGGATGTCGAATCGGTAGGAGAATCTGTCGGGGAGGAGCGGCTGTCTACCGGATTCCCAACGATTCAGGCAATATCAGCCGAGTCTCATCGTCCGGGCGATGTTGGTGAGAATGGGTCATTTGGCGGCTCCGGCGGATGTCATTGCCGAGGCGGTTCGTTCACAACTGCTTAACGTCGCTGGGCATGATACGATGAGCGGGACGGTGAGTTGGTCGAGAGTCCAATCTCATCTACCAACGTTCTCTATTGTCTCATTGAACTCAGCTTGAGGGTTTCGGCATGTTCTGCTGGTTAAGTCGAAGATCGGTTCTCACTGCGGGTCTGGCGATGGGTGCTCTCATCGGTTCGTCCGTTTGCGTCCAGGCGCATGATGGCGATGATCCTCACCATGCTCCAGTGAAGGTCGCGGATGAGGTGGCCTGGCGACCGACCGCGAATCCGGACCGCATCGTCCTCACGTGGGTGACGGAGCCGGCGACTTCACAGGCGGTCACATGGCGAACCGACACGTCGGTGACACGGGCGGTTGCTCAAATTGCGATCGCGGAGGACGGGCCGTTGTTCGTCGCCGGGGCGAAGCAGCACGATGCGGGGACGACGCCGTTCGAGTCGGACTTGGGGACCGCTCACTATCACACCATCAATTTCACCGGGCTGACACCGGAGACGAAGTACGTCTACCGAGCCGGCGATGGGGTCAACTGGAGCGAGTGGTCACACTTTACCACGGCCTCCGAGCAGTCCAAGCCGTTCACGTTTGTGTACTTCGGCGATGCGCAGAACGATTTGAAGTCCCATTGGTCGCGAGTCGTGCGAGAGGCGTTCAAGGATGCTCCTCGCGCGTCGTTCCTGCTGCATGCGGGTGATCTGATCAATCAGGCGACCCGCGATGCGGAGTGGGGAGAGTGGTTCTACTCGCAGGGATTCATCTCACGCACCATGCCGTGCATCGCGGTGCCGGGGAATCATGAGTACCCGCGTGTCACCGATGCTGCGACCGGTGCAGAGACCCGGGAGCTGACGCAATATTGGCAGAGGACGTTCGCGTTCCCCGAGAACGGTCCCGAACGAGCAAGAGAAGCGGTCTATTGGATGGACTATCAGGGGACGCGCTTCGTGGCGATGAACTCGAATGAGGACTGGGAGTCACAGGCTGAGTGGCTTGATGGAGTGCTGGCAGACAATCCGAATCGCTGGACCCTCATCACGTTCCATCACCCGATCTACTCATCGAAAGCGGGGCGCGATAACCCAGTTCTGCGAGACCTGTGGCAGCCCATCTTTGACAAATACAAGGTCGACCTCGTACTGACTGGTCATGACCACACGTATGCCCGATCACGGTTGATGACCCATCAGAGTGAGCAGAACGTCGCAACCGGTGTTCGCAAGCAAAGTGAAGAGTCTGGCACTGTGTACGTCGTCTCCGTCAGCGGTCCGAAGATGTATGACCTCGGACGCCGCCCGTTCATGCGACGGGCAGCGGAGGACACGCAGCTGTATCAGATCATCACGATCGATGGTGACGAACTGCGCTACGAGGCGAGGACAGCAACGGGTCGCCCCTACGATGCCTTCACCCTCAAGAAGCGAGATGGTCAGGCGAACGAACTGGTCGACCGTATTCCGGACACTCCGGAAAATCGCCGCGAGCAGACACCCGAACGAGTCGCGTCGACTCCCAAGATCCGTGAGGGTGACAACGTCATGCTGGCCGAGCCGACGGTCAAATTGCTCAACCCCGAGGCTGTCGATCAGGACGACCTTTGTATCTGGCAGGATATCAATACGGCTTCACGCAGCACGGTCATCACGTCCGACAAGTCGGCCGATCGCCTGTTTGTCTATGACCTGACAGGCAACCTATTGCAGTCGATCGAAGTGGCCCAGCCGGGGAACATCGACATCCGCAGTGGGTTTTCGCTCGGAGGTGAGGCGGTCGATCTTGTCGTTGTGAATCAACGCAAGGATGGCGCGAAGTTGTGTTGCTTCCGCGTCGACCCGCAGTCACGGGAACTCGTGCGTGTTGATCGCGGAGATATTCCCACTGGACCGAATTACGGCGGCTGCCTCTATCACTCATTAAAGACAGACAAGTTCTACGCTTTCATCACGTCTGAGCAGGGAGATGCAGAACAGTACGAACTGGTCGATGATGGCACTGGTCATGTCATCGGTAAGAAGGTCCGCAGTTGGCCCATTGGCAAGTCAGAGGGAGCGGTTGCTGATGATGCGACCGGTCAACTGTACGTCGCAGAGGAAGAGAAGGGCATCTGGCAACTGGGAGCTGAGCCGCAGGACCCCACGACCGGCCAACTGGTCATCGAAGTCGGGAAGCATGGTATCAAGGGAGACCTCGAAGGCGTGACGCTGGCGAAGACCCCCGACGGCACTTATCTCCTGTTCTCGGACCAAGGGACAAGCACGGTCCACGTCATGCCCTTGGGAGGTGGTGGGCTGACACTTCGCTTCGCCGTCACAGGTGCGAAGGAGACGGACGGCATCGACATCGCGATGGTGCCTCTTGGCACAGAGTTTCCCCGCGGGTTATTTGCTGTCCACAGTGACGATTCGCCATCTCCGATCCTGCTCACACCGATGGAGCACGTGCTTTCCGCGTTGGGAGCCAACTAAGCCGGTATCAAATGGCTATCACGTCGTCCCCGTGTGCAGTACCCTGAAGGTTTCCGATCCGCACTGAAGGAACACCATGATGAGACTCTCGCTTGGGGCACTGCTTGTTTTCGTCGCAACCTCACCCGTCTTCGCAGCTGATGACATCACCATTGAACGCGTCGTTGGCCCCGAGGTCTCTCGCCGGTATAAGCACCCAGCGACGATCGCCGAGTTCGACAATGGTGACCTCTACATCACCTACTACGGTGGTGATGGCGAGTACGATGGCGACACGGCTGTCTACGGGATGCGGCTGGTGAAGGGGACTGACACGTGGACTCCCCCCTACATCATCGCCGACACGCCGAATCGCTCCGAAGGAAACGCGGCGATTTGGCAGGGACCCGACGGGAAAGTCTGGCTGTTCTACATCACAAACTACGGGCCGACTTGGTCCTCCGCACGGATCAAGTACAAGGTGTCCGGCGACATGGGCCATACTTGGTCGGACCCGTACATGCTGTCGTTCGAGGAGGGAACGATGTTGCGCACGGCACCCATCGTGCTGAACGATGGAGATTATCTGCTGCCCGTCTATCACGAGACTGGCGAAGACCGGGAAGGCACTGCAGCCGATACATGCAGCTACTTCCTGCGGTATGATCCGGAAGAGAAGACTTGGACGCCGACGAACCGCATCTACTCCGAGATCGGCAATCTGCAGGCATCGCCCGTGCAGATCGACGATGATTATCTCGTCTGCTACATCCGTAGGGGTGGTCGCTTTCTGCCGGACCCGACTGGTTGCACGTATCGTGCAGAGTCACGAGACGGTGGCTACACGTGGAGCAAAGGCGAGCGAACCGAGTTCCGCAACCCCAACTCAGCCGTCGACTTCATCAAACTGCAGAACGGGCACCTCCTGTTGGTCTACAATGACAACAACGAAGGCGAACGCATGCCGTTGACCGTTGCCATCTCGACGGACAACGACAAGTCGTATCCGCATCGTCGGGACGTCTACAAGGTTGAAGGCGACACGGCTGCGTATCCGACCGCCATTCAGTCCAAAGATGGCAAGATTCACATCGTGTACACGTCCAGCGTTCGCACGGTCATCCATCACGCCGTGTTCGAGGAATCAGCCATTCTGGGCCACACGGTCGATCGTGAGTGATGGTTGAGTAGGCGTCACGGCTCGTCCTTCACCTGCAAGAGGTCCACGGAGGGACTTCGAGGCAACTCAGGGATTGACCCGACCATGGTGTGTCTACAATGCAAGCAGGACGAACGACGCAAGCCCGGCCCCCCGCCGAACGGAAGTGTGGTTGTCGACAATGAGCAAGAAGCGAATTCCACGCCGTAAGTCGCAACGGTACGGCACGGGCGACCAACCGACCGACTACGCGATCGAGGTCTTCTTCGACGGGGATTGCCCCCTCTGTAAGCGCGAGATCAACGTACTGCGGCTGATGGACCGTGGTCACCGACTAAGATTGACGAACATTGCTGCATCTGATTTCGACGCGTCTCAGTACGAAATCACGATGGACCGCTTCATGGAGGAGATGCACGGTCGCCTTCCGACAGGCGAGTGGGTCACGGGTGTCGAGGCCTTCCGCCACATTTATGGAGCTCTCGGTTTTGGATGGCTGGTTCGAGCGACACGACTCCCGGGTGTCTCGCACCTCGCGGACAAGGCATACCATGTGTTCGCAAAGAACCGCCTGCGATTGACAGGCCGGTGTGACGACGAGTGCAAGATCAAGCCGCCGCAAAATGGTGAGCCGTCCGACGGCCCGCAGGAATGATGGTCACCTGATCGGGGCTTGATCGAAAGAATTCAGAATGTCATCTGGCACGTCGTGCGCCAGGCACACGAGGATGTCTCCCTGTTGGGTCAGGGTCGGTCCGCGATGGGCGATCAGCACGCCATCGGAATCCGCTTCGATGATGGTCGGCTCTCGGTCCGGTCGTTCAGGAAAGTGCAGGGCACCGAGCGGTTGTCCCGCACGCACGTCGATTCCCACGTCGACCAGGCTCTCATACAATCCCGACTCCGGGGAGAAGATGTAATCCCCCTGATCGAGTGACTGGACCCAGCGAGTTGGCGGCAATCCCAGATCTGCTCGTGAGTGGCACTCGCCCTCTAGAACGCCCGTGTGAATAAGCACGTTTCTCAGACCGTCCTGAGCGAGTTGGTGGATCGGCCGAGGGACGACTTCGCCGCCTCCCATCTCAGTCGTGATCACGATCTTCCCCTGTGACTCTGCTTCGACGGGCAGCAGCCCGTGCCCGGCGATGTCGGCGTAGAGAAACGCAAAGTCCGTGTTGTATGCCTCTGCCCCTTTTGCCATTGCATGTCGTTGATCCAGATCGTCGACCAGATGCATATGCGCACAGGGGTGGAAGTACACGCCCCGTCCGCCCGTGTGCAGGTCGATCACAAAGTCGGAGAGAGGAAACAGCACGTTCGTCAGGTAGTCGGCCACCATGTCGCAAACCGATCCCAGCGGGTCGCCGGGGAAGCAGCGGTTCAGATTCTTCCCATCAAGCGGAGACAGACGCGTCGCCACCCTGGAGGCCGGGACGTTGAGGATCGGGATCATGATCAAACGTCCATTGATCTGCTCGGCTGACAACTCTCGCATCAGCCGCATGATGGCGATCTGGCCGGGGTATTCGTCACCGTGATTCCCGGCCATGAGCAGCACAGTCGGTCCATCGCCATGACCCATTGTTGCGATCGGCACCTGCAACTGTGACCAACCGCTGAGGTTGTACGAGTAGGGGATTGAGAGGGTCCCCCATTGTTTTCCTGGCTGATCGAAGTCGACGTTTGTGTGAATCTGGGTCTCTGTCATGAGCAGTAGCTTGCAACAGCACGAGGCAAAGTAGAGTTTCCAATTCGTCTGCCTAAGATGACGACTCGGTGATTGACATGGAAGCCCGGACTTGGCCTCACCGGGAATGATGGCCGTCCGGTTGCAAGCCGTTGGTGCAAGGCGTTATGACGGCGACTTCAGACCAATTCATTCACACCGAAGGTGATCCGCATCCATGAAACCCGTTGTCAAATGTTGTGCGTTGATGGCCGACGAGGGCCCTCACTATGAGATACTGGAGGAGGCGGGATTCCAGGTCGAACGTATTGACCGCAGCCTCGATCTCTGGAACGAAAAGACGCTGATCGATGTCGTTGGCGATGCCGCTGCGGTTCTGGCCGGATCGGAGCCGTACACGCCACGAGTCCTCAAAAGCCTCCCAGAGTTGCGAGTGATCGCTCGAACAGGTGTCGGGTTCGATGCGATTGATGTGGCGGCGTGTGATGAGCAACGCGTGGCGATCACGACCACGCCGGGCGTCAATCATCATTCGGTTGCTGAGCACACGATCGCCTTGCTGATGGGGGTGGCTCGCGGATTCCCTGATCTCGACATGCGTGTCCGCGAGGGACAATGGGAGCGCATCACGTATCCACGAGTGATGGGCAGCACGCTCGGAATTGTCGGGCTGGGCCGCATTGGGCAAGCGGTTGTTCCTCGCGCCATTGGTCTGGGGATGAAGGTCCTCGCTTGTGAACCTCATGCGGACGCGGTATTCGTGAAGGAATGGGAGATCGAACTTGTCGAGTTGGATGACCTGTTGAGCCGATCGGATTATGTGTCACTGCACATTCCGTTGGTCAAGGAAACGGCTCATCTGATGAATGATAAACGCTTCGCGAAGATGAAGCCGGGTTCGGTCTTCATCAACACAGGTCGCGGCGGACTGGTCGACGAGGCGGCGCTCAATGAGGCTCTGACGTCCGGACACATTCGGGGCGCCGGACTCGACGTGTTCGAAACAGAGCCGCTGCCGCTCGACAGCCCGCTTCTCAGTCATCGACACGCCTTGCTCGCTGGTCATGTGGCCGGCTTGGATATTGAGTCACGACGCGATGCACTGACGATGGCGGCGCACGCGATCATCGGCCTCAAAGACGGACCATGGCCCGAAGAATGCGTGCAAAACCTGACGGGCGTGACCGACTGGGCATGGAAGCGTTAGTTTCTGCGATACCCGCGATCACGTCATGGCGGTCGATGTCAGCTTGCTCGACGTGCGAGTTGTTGCCGGGACTCGCGTCAGGGCCGTTTCGACCTCGATAACTGCGTCGGGCCCAATTCTTCCTTGAAAGCGGAGAGCTGCGTAAAGGTCGTAGCAGTCTGCCATTGCCATCGCCCATTGCGGGTTCGCGTCGGACTCTCGAATCCGACTTACGAACTGGAGAATGGTCTCACCATTTCGTCGCTCCAGATCGTGACATTGCGATTGACGATCGAGGCGTTTCAAAAGTGCATGCATTGAACGCAGACGTATATCTTCTTTCTGACGATGCCAACCCGATCGCCGTCTGTGACGCCACAGCAGTGGCGCGAATAACGTCAGCATGATGGTGACAAGTCCGGGGATGGACCAAAGGACGCCCCAGAGTTGCAGAAGCATTCCTCCCACGCCGTGATCACGCACGAGTTGTTGCAGGCGAGTCCAATAGTGACGAACTGCCTCGGGAACCTGTGACCAGAGTGGAGCGGATCGAGGCAACGGTCGTCCGGATTCAGGGGTCGATTCGACGGTGACCCATCGTTGTGATTGATCATCGTATGCCTCGACCCACGCATGGGCGTCCTTGTTGCGGGCCATCCAATAGCCGCCGATGTCGTTACGCTCAGTCGCGACATAGCCGGTGACATAACGACTCGGAACGCCCGCGATTCGCAACAGGACTGCAGTCGCGGTCGCAAAGTACTCACAGTGGGCAGGCGGCTTTTCCGTCAAAAAGTACGTCAGTGGATTCTCTCCTTTAGGAACGTCGATCCCCAATCGGTATTCGAAGTTTTCCCGAAACCAAGTTTGCACACGGTCGATCTTTTCTGCACTTGTCGGGCAATCAGCAAAGAGGTCGTCAGCAATTCGCCTGATCTCCGGACTCACCTCCGAATCCAAGGTCGTCGTGGTGATTTGCTGAGTTCCGTCCAAAACGTTTCGTGGAGAGTGATCCGAGTTAACGAGTTGGTAGGTTGACGGACGAGGTCGGTCCGTCGCCCGGAGCTCTCCATGTTGTGTGCTTGTGATGGATCCATTTTCCACGGAGACGTACGCCGCCTCCAAAGGTGCAAAAATGTATGGGCCGCGCGAGCTCTGGAGCTCAACATCGATGGGAGTCAAATATCCCTGCGGCGGCTCGACGACTCGAAACAACGGATGATGGGGGTTGATGCCCTTCAATCCACGTGGAGGCTTGACGTTTGGCAATGCCTCCAACTTTGGCTCAGCCGTCCAAACGGTCCATGCCTTGTCCCATTTAGGAGTTTGATAGATATCGAAGACTACTCCCCGGAGGTATCCGGGCGCCTCTTCGGAGAACGCCACGAGTGCGACCTCTTCGGACTCCGTGATCTTCCAGTTCGATACATCGCTCAGCCGCCCAGCGGTGGTGAATCCGGGACGGGCCGAGGGGGGACGATAGCCCAGGTAGTCTCCGATGAACCATTCGAGTTCCCGATCATATCGCTGCAGGGCAAGTGCTGAACCCCCGCCGAGCAGCAGTGACGTCGTCAACGCCGACATGAGGATGCTCGCCCGCAACCACTGACGACCGGAGTTTCGCCTGTTGAGCGAGGTCCGCCACGCACTGCCGTACATCGCCGCAATGCCAACATAGGCGAGAACGTCCCACAGGACGATTTGCTGATGCTGCGCACTCACACGGATGTTCAAGGTAACCGGTAGGCATAACGCACCCACGCCTGTCAGCCACAGCGGAGGACGGTCAGTCCGGGACTTCAGGAACAACGTCACGAGTTGCACCGCAATCAATATGCGCGCCACGACATGAAAGACGGGTGTTCCCATGAAGTGCTCGTCGAGTGTGAAATCGAATGGGAAGAAGAAGTGGGACAGGAAGAATCCGAAGGCAATGCTCGTAAAAAGCCACTTCTGCAACGCATCGGGTCCGGAGATTCTCCATTTCGTCAGACCTGCCAGAACGGCCAGCACAACGATGACACCCGGAAAGAGGTGGGAACCCGAGACGAAGCCAAGCAGGCCTGCTTGAACGATCAGGCAGGCGATCGCCAACCAGCGTACCTTTGCCGGCGAGTGCCCGGCCTTCTCAAACCGAATCGCGGTTGTGGCCCCGTCGACATGTTCGGAGGAGTCGGTCATCGCAAGCAATCAGATCTCCTGAAGTTGTCCGGATGTCACTGAGTCGGTCGTGACTTGTTCGATGCTGGCCGCTCCTTCCAACGGAAGGGTTGTCTCGCCATTTCGGACCACGATGACCTTTAATGCACAACCCGCTTCGACCATGCGGTCCATCAATCGTCGACGGGATTCGTCCCAGTCAAGAAGCACGCAGACCGCGGTCGAGATGTGTTGCATTTCTTCAGCGACGGCTGGCGAGATTTGAGCAAAGGGGTCTCGCCGGGATGAGTCGACTGCCGCCAGGATCTCCAGAACGTTGTCAAAGCTGGACTGATTGCCGGTTGATCGGAACACGTGCAGATGAGGACCTGCCGCGAAGAAGTCCAGCAGGAATTCGCCGGTCGAAAGTGATTCGGTGACGGCGGCTGTCAGACTGATGGCCGCTTCGAGACCAGCCTCTCCCGCGGCTCGGTTGCGTCCTCGGCCGGGAACGAACGTGTCGAGTATCACCGCCACGCGACGCGAGTATTCCTCGTGATATTCCCGAACGATTGGCCGACCGACCCGTGCCCATGCGCGAAAGTCGAGATGTCGCGTCGGCTCTCCCGGCGAGTACTCTCGGTTGCCGATGTATTCCATCGAGCTTCCGACGTTGGCAGTCATCAGTGTCCCTACGGGCTGGTAACGCAGACTCAACGGAATGTCGACATACTCCAGTGAATGGTAAGCCGGAAGCACCGTGACAGATTGAGCCGGGAGTTTGCAGTCTCCGAATCGCATCAGATTGAAGGGAAACGTCGAATGAATGTGAATTGGTGGCAGGCGATACACGCCGCGACGATGTGCGACCAGGGTGACAGGCAGACTTTCGGATTCTCCGATTTTCAGGGACGAGATGTATCGATCGCGATTGAGCAGCTCAACCGACTTGGGGAGTCCGAACATCCCGACCATCAAGTCAAACGCGGGCTTCCACGAAGTGTTGGTGATCAGCACATTTCCGGTGAACGGCTCATCGACCCGAACTTTCGAGGGGAGCTTCCCTTTCAAATCAACTTGCGGACGGAACAGGAGTCCGATTGGCTCACAGATAAACAGAAGTGCGATCAGTGCGCAGAACACCTGATAGATCGGAGCGCCAATGTCGATTGACCCGACAGCGGACAAGAGTACGGCGGGAACAATCCAGCGACCGGTCGGCGTCAACTTGAATCGCCAGAAATAGCGATACATGGGCCCGATGATGCGTGAGCGGTATCCCATGAGTTACACCGGGACGCGAGTCTTGCGAACGATCTCCGCGATGATCTCGACCTTACTGGAACTGCCGTATCTCGCCTGCGAGGTCAACATGCAACGATGGGGCAGCACATACGGAGCGTATCGTTGGACGTCATCCGGTTGGACATGATCACGTTCTGCGAAGAGTGCGGCTGCCTGCACCGCCCGAAAGAACATCAGCGAACCACGCGGACTGACGCCCAGTCGCAATTGGTGATGGTTTCGCGTTTCCTGCACGATCTGCACGATGTAATCGACGATGGAACGATCCACATGCACCTGTTTCACCATCGTCTGTGCAGCGACGACCTCGTCGATCGACAGCACGGGCTTCACCTGATCGATGGGGCGATCATTGGCCTGTGCATAAAGGATGTCAGCTTCAGTGTCCGGATCGGGGTAGCCAATGTTCAGATGGACAAGGAATCGGTCCAAC
Source organism: Planctomycetaceae bacterium (assembly GCA_020426505.1). Classification (GTDB taxonomy): domain Bacteria; phylum Planctomycetota; class Planctomycetia; order Planctomycetales; family Planctomycetaceae; genus JAHBXU01. The sequence goes on from JAGQPX010000034.1 coordinate 20,186, forward strand.
TGCGCTTCCGGTAGCGGATAGGTGCCATGAAAATCGATGGGGTTCTGAGTTGCCAGAACCAGAAAAGGATTGGGAAGCGTCATCCGTTTTCCCTCGATGGTCACCTGCCGTTCGCTCATCGCCTCCAGCAGGGCGGATTGAGTGCGTGGCGAAGCGCGATTGATTTCGTCCGCAAGAAGCACGCTGCAGAAGATCGGCCCCGGATGAAACTTGAAGGTCCCGTCTGCGGGGGTGTAGATGGTCGATCCGAGGATATCGGTGGGCAGCAAGTCGGGCGTGAACTGAATGCGGCGAAACTCGACATCCAATGACCGGGCGAGTGCCTTGGCAAGTGTCGTCTTACCAACCCCGGGGACATCTTCCATCAGCACAGAACCGGATGCCAGCAGCGCCACGATCAACGCGTCGATCGGATCACTCTTCCCTTGAATGACCGTCGTCAGGTTCTGTTTCAATTGAGCGAGTTTGGGGGCAATGTCCTCAATGGAGAACCGGGCAAGGACATCCTCTTCCGTGCTGACGTTGGGTCGATCCATCGGAACTGAGAGGGACGGCTGATGCGAAAATGACAGACTTCGTTCCGATGGGACCGCAGACACGACACTGCATTCTGACGGAGTGGACGGACTCAGCATCACTGACTTCCTGAGTGTATGGAGTGCGATATCTGCTGACTAGATCAGCAGATGCGTGTTCTTGTCCCACCAGTTCCTACTCCGTCACAAGGTCGATCTGTTGGGGAATATTATGTCGGAGGTCCCATATCGGCAGGAATTGCCCTTGTGCCGCTCTCGGGCGCGTGGATTTGTCTAGGGCGCTTGTGGGTCTGGGTGACTGTGGTCGAACAGGAGGTCCGGCGAAAGTTCTCCGGCGACGAAGACTTCTATTGGACCTCACAAGTCGTAGAACCGATACAAAAATCACATACGGAATAACCCAATTGTGACGTACGCCCGAGATGTGACACTTACTCACACCTTGGATCCGCAGGTTACCTATCTGGATGTCTCAGCGGCGTGCTGACTCATCATCGTGCAAGACACCGTCAACGCTAATCCGCGTCGACAACAGGGGGATCAAAATGGCTTTTGGACGAACAACAGTGCGGTTGGCTCTGGTGGCTGCCTTACTGGTCTCCGCCGGTTGTGCCTCACGGGGTGGACGGATGCCACTCGCGAGACTCAAGCCGGGTGGGAGGACGACGACTGCTGCGAGGCGGTCCGACGAAGTCTTGCCGAAGTACGACAAGAATCAGTTGTTGGCGGCGGCTCGCCTGTACGAAAAACAGGGGCACAGCGATCAAGCCGCGCTCATGTACCGACAGGTGTTAGCGGTTGATCCGGATAACGCCGAGGCGCGACAAGGGGTGCAGGTTGTCCAGTCGGGCGAGCTTCGACAGGACCAGACGATCAAGGACCTGATCGCGGCTAGCCAGCAATCCGCTTCGCCGGGACCTCAGTCCGCTTACGAACCTCAAGGCGTTCGCGACGAAATGAATGTCGAAATGGCACATTTGCTCACGGAGGCCGTTGCCCAACGAGAAACGATCCTCTCCGACGAAGGGGCTTCGACCGTAGTGCCAGTTTCAGCAAGCACCATGACGACCGACGAACCCGCTGGAGAATTCGCCGTCTGTGCGTTGAGTGCGACGGACTCCTCTTCGCCTGGAACGTACCCGAGGTCGCCGAGAGCGTCGAGGCCTGTGAAACGACCTTACGGTCCGACATTGGCGGACCTCCTTGACAAATCGGATGAGTCCGAATTCTTCGACACACCAGAACATCTCCCCGTTGTGGAGCCTGCATCAGTAACTCCAATCGCCGAGACCGAAGTGACTCTCAACGTGATTGACGAGAGCGAATTGGCGAATCCGGCCGACTGGGCGGATGACTCGAACTGGAAACCCCGTGCTGTGACGAACCTTTGTCAGGATGCAAACGCGGCCGTCCTTCGGGAGGTGGCAATGCTCGACAGCGCGGATGCTTCAATTCGCAAAGAGGGGCTTTGGTCGCTTGCGGAAATGGGGACTGACGCAATGTCAGCAGCTGATGCAGTCAAGGTTCTGCTGAATGACCCGAACGAAATCGTCCGAGCACACGCTGCGTGGGCAACGTGGGAACTGACCGATGATGCCAACATCGCCGCACCGGCTCTCGCCGAACTCATCAACAGTTCTGACACCGATGTTGTGCAGTTCGCTGCGTTCACGTTGTCTGGCATGGGAACACAGGCCCAAACAGCGATTCCCGCTCTGCGTCAGCAGTTGAAGAACAAGGACAGCCTGATTCGTTTGCATGTGGCTGAGGCGCTGTCCAAGGTCGGTGCAGAGGCAGACAGAGTGAGTGCAATTCATGCGTTGATTTCCCTGACAGCTGAGGGCGGCGCGAATGTACGTGTGCTCTCGTTGATGGCACTTGGCGATGCAACAACGACTCCCACGCCGGAGGTTGCGACGGCCATTACGCAGGCGCTCCATGATGCCGATGCGGAGGTCCGGTCCGCAGCAGCCCTGACTCTCGGCAGCTTCGGTCAGGCGGCCGAGTCGGCGATCGCACAGCTCGAGTTCGTCGCCCAAAACGATGAGAAATCCGTTCGCGATGCCGCCACCACCGCGATCGCCTGCATTCGGAAGTAAGAGACCTCAGCACCTTGGAGCAACCACCGAAAAAGGGTGGAACGCGACTGAGTCAAAGTTGATCCCTGAAGTGAGGCATGGTCTGTTGGCCATGCCTATTTTTGAGATCGGATTCGCGAACCAGCGATGAGTTCAGATTCTTTGGCAGGCGAACGTTCGATTTGGCGTCGCGAAGCGAGGGGGCAAATCCGCTCTAGGAGGTTTCACTGTCAGGTGTTATGCTCCCGGCACACGCACGACGACCTCACGATGAGCGTCGAACGGTCCCTGTGTCCCTGAGTCATTCGGTCAAGGATGAAAGACCTCAAACGACTAGCGTCACTGGCTTTAGCGATTTGCGGGATGCTTATCGCCGGCTGCGGTGATTCCGGCGGCCAAGCCAGTGCTCCCGATCTACCCGACTGGCTGAGTGAAGACGATTCGACAGCCGATTTCGACGAAACGAGCGAATCGACTCCAGTTGCCCCCGCACTCGATCGAGCCGCACTTCAGCTTTCTGTTCAGGTGGGCGATCGTTTTCCGATGCGCAAAGTCGTTGAGCAGGAACTCAAACAGGCTTCTCTCAGCGGGACTCCACAGATCAGCCGTTCCCGGCTCGAACTCCTGCTCGCGATCTCTGTGGAGGATGTTCAGCCAGAACATACCCAAATGCGGGTGACCTACGACCGCGTCCATTACTCACACGAGGTAGCTGGCGAACTTGTCGAGTATGACTCGAACTCTCCACCTGATCAGATTCCGCTTGCCGTCATGGCCTACCACGGAATGCTCAAGGACGGTTTTTCGTTTGTCTTGGGAGCAGATAATCAAATCGCTAATGTGATCGGGTTTCGCGAGTTTCTCGAACGGTGTCTGCAACATGTCCCGAAGGACCAGCGGCAACGGGTTATGCTCGACATCGAAGCGAGTTCCGGTGAAAAAGGCATCGCAGACTTTGTCGACAACACGATCGGGCTTCTGCCTGCCGACGTCGACAAGGTGCTGGGCGACACTTGGAAGAAGGACCGTCATATCGGCAAACCGGTCCCCATGCAGATTCAGACGACGTACACCCTCAAGGATTTGAGCAACGGACTGGCCGTTGTCAGCATCGGTGGAGAGATTACGCCATCAACTTCTCTTGGACAGTCCGCTTCGAACGAAAACGTCCGCATTACCGTGAAGGGGGGACACAGTCATGGGCAGTGCGTGCTGTTCCTCGACTCGGGCCTCCCCAAGGAATCACGCGTGGAGCGTACAGTCGACATGACGGTCCAGATGGCTGGTGGTCTCGAATTCGAACAGCAGAAGCATACGATCACGACGGTTGAAACCTTCCCGTCTCAATCATCGCAGCCGACCACGACATCGATTCAACCGGCTTCACACGAAACAAGTGGTCCGCGGTTTCAGTAGTCATGATCGCGACGCACCTTGCATTTAACGGACGCTTCGCGGTCAGTTGAAGGCAGATTTGCGTTGTCGATACATAACCGCAAATCAACTGTTTGCAGACAGTTCGGGGAACTGATCTATCACGCGTCGATGATGGGCGCGTAGAATTCCTTGTCGCATTCTTGAGAGCGTATTCCTCCCTTCGGGCGAACGTGCAACGTTGACCGGAGTCACGGACATCCTCATGCGTCGCGATTGGACGAGAAATTTCAAGGAAAACTCTCTCGACATTCAACCTTCAACTCTCACCGCTCAATGCCCATCACCACACATCGACCGTTGCCGGCGGAACTCAAGGCGATCCAGGATGAGATGGAGGAGATCGCTGCGGGGTATGGTCTGGACTTCTTTGAGACCATCTTCGAGGTCCTCGACTACGAGGAACTCAGCATGTTCGCCGCGTACGGAGGTTTCCCCGTGCGATATCCGCACTGGCGGTTTGGAGCAGAGTATGACGAGTTGATGAAAAGCTACTCGTACGGTCTGTCCAAGATCTACGAGATGGTCATCAATACTGATCCCTGCTACGCCTATCTGTTAAGTGCGAACGCGATCACGGATCAGAAACTGGTGATCGCGCATGTGTATGGGCACTGTGACTTCTTCAAGAACAACGCCTGGTTCGCGAAGACGAATCGGAAAATGCTCGACCAGATGGCCAATCATGCCGCAAGGGTCAATCGCTATATCGATCGGTATGGCTATGAAAAAGTGGAGCAGTTCATCGATGCGTGCCTGTCGCTCGACGACTTGATTGATCCCTACTCCCCCCACATCCGCCGCACACCTGACCCGAAAAAGTTGGAGGAAGAAGCCAAACGTCGTCAGCAGGACCAGGAGAAGGACGAACAGGGTCTGCCAGAGGCCAAGGGGAAGTTCGTCACGAAGGATTACATGGATTCATTCGTCAATCCGCCGGATGTGCTCAAAGCTGAGGAGGAAACACGGCGCCAGCAGATGGAACAACAGGAGGTCAGCCGTTCGTTCCCCGCCGAACCTCAGCGGGACATCTTGCGATTCCTGTTACAACACGCACCGCTGAAGGAGTGGCAGCACGACATCTTGGCCATCATCCGGGACGAAGCCTACTACTTCGCTCCGCAGGGTCAGACTAAAATCATGAACGAAGGCTGGGCTTCCTACTGGCATTCCAAGATCATGACGAAGCACGGTCTCACGGATGCTGAGGTCATTGATTATGCCGACCATCACTCCGGCACGATGGCCATGAGCCCGCAACGACTGAATCCCTACAAGGTGGGCATCGAACTCCTCAAGGACATTGAGGACCGCTGGGACAAGGGAAAGTTCGGCCCGGAGTGGGACGACTGCGACGACATCAACGAGCGAAAAAACTGGGACAAACAACTCGGGTTGGGACGAAAAAAGATCTTTGAAGTTCGTCGTATTCACAATGACGTGACATTCATTGACACCTTTCTCACCGAGGAATTCTGTCGTAAGCATAAGTTCTTCAGCTTTGCCTACAACGAACACACGGGTGACTATGAGATCGCATCCCGGCAGTTTGAGGCGGTCAAGCAGCAGTTGCTGACCAGCTTGACGAATCACGGACGCCCCTTCATCTACGTGCAGGACGGCAACTACAAGAACCGTGGCGAACTCTACCTGCGGCATGAGTATCAGGGTGTCGAGCTCAAGCAGGACTACGCTCGCGACACGCTTGTCAATCTGCAAAAACTTTGGTCCCGCCCGGTCCACATCGAAACGGTCATCGACGAAGAGCAAGTGGTGATTTCCTACGACGGGACGACCCACGAAGTGCGGATCACGTGATAGCGTCCGCACGGCGGAATCTGATAACAAGATACTCGAGTCCGCCCGTCATGAGAGCAAACAGCAAGCCGGTCAGTAGTCCCAAAAGGTGACAAGCGAAGCTGACATTGGGAGTCGTCAAGTCGAACGACGTTTGCAGGCACACAAGCAGCAACAGCAGCCCCAGCTGCCGTGAGATGCGGCGATTGCGACCACGAATCCAACCAACGGTCGAATGACCGATCAGGGCGCCAATCAGTCCCATGACACCACCGGATGCCCCAACGAGGATCGCAACAGGTTGGTCGTCCGACAGACCCACGAGATAGGGAGCGAACCCCATCGCGCCGATGGTTGAGATTGCGTATCCGGCAGTCATCCGCAGCTTTCCCCAAGCTCGTTCCAGTCGCGTGCCCAGGTAAATCAGTCCCAGTAAATTCATTGCCAGATGAAGTGGACCGAAATGCAGGAGTCCGGCTGTGATCATTCGCCACCATTCGCCGGGTGCAAGACTCGCGGGGATGATTAAGGCTCCCAGATCAACGAGGTTTCGTGGGTCCGTGGTTCCTCCGGGGACCTCTCGCAGAAAGTTCCCGATCAGAAGGATGGCGATCGTCCAGGTGACATAGGGTCGTTGACGCGATCCGGATTGCATGACAGCATACCGGGCTTCGTGAGCCACACTTGTTACAAGGTCCTCCATTGTTCGTCTCGCGGACGCGTCCAGTTCTTCGGCAGCGATCACCGGCAGGGGTGACGTGAGGCGTCTCTCGATCATTGATCGAAGGTAGGGGCTGGCAGTCGCCTGCAACTGTTGAAATGCGTCGGTCGAGTCTTGTCCAGAGACCTGTCGTGCGGTCAGTAGCCAGAACTGTTGCGAATCGTCTGGCAGCGTGGATGCAAGGGCGTCGGTCAAGAGTTCCGTTGTCGGAACCAAACCGCTCAGGGCGGCGACCCGGATTTGGACGAGACTTCCGGTTGTCCCATCTTTCGGGTGATGAGTCTCCACCGCATGCTGATAAGCGTCCAGCATCGCTTGCCGTTGTCCCAATTCACCCAGCGCTTGCAGATACATCATCATCAGGCTTTCATCCTGCATGACGGCATTGGGCGGATAGGAGAATTGTAGCCACGTTAGGAATCGCTCCCAGCCACCAGTCTGCTGGCATTCAACCATGATCGCCATACGGCCCACCGAAGTGTCGAGTCGCCCCAGCTTGTGGAGAATCGCCTTTGCGTCATCCGTTCGACCCTCGTGTAAAAACTGCATCGCCTTGACGATGTGAGGATGATCCCGCCATGAATCAAAAGGGTGTAACCAGGAGGAAACTCGTGCACCCCACAGGGCCAACCTGTACTTCCGCCGTGCAATCAGTCGAGTAGAGAATCGCTGAAGTAGGCCCGGGGCAATCACGAGGAGCAGCCAGCCGCTCCCGACGATGTACCCGACAAGGTGGGGGATTGTCAGCCAGCCGATTCCACCGGTGAGCAGGAGTCCAAGCAGAATCCCCTGCCAGCCGCGCTGGGGCCGGCCAACGCTACGAAACGTGTACAGCAGATTGAGTGCACAACTCACTCCCGCCATCCAGAGCAGTAGCCGATTGAGTTCCATGGGTCTCCTGGTGGTATTTGACGACCATCACCTGGATCATAGGGGAGCCGAAGGCGAAGGAACATCGGCGAACTTCTCATCGTCGTCCGGGGGATCGACTGATACAATAGGGAGAGTGGTTTTTCGAATCGTTCGCCACGGAGATCACCAGACTGTCATGTCACTCAGCAAAGACCTTCAACTGGAACTCTCGAAGCTCATCGGCAATCAATCGCCGAGTTCTGTGAGCGTGTCAGACACCAGTGGTCTGACCATGCGGATCGATTTCACCGCGGTGGAATCGATGAGCTGTTCGTTGACTGAGATCCAACTGTTTGTCCCAGCCCTGCAAAACGCTGCGTTCGATGCTCTCAGAAAATGGGCGGAGCAACTCAGCCAGCGGATCACTTACCTGCTTGAGAATATCGGTCCGCTCGAACTCGATCCTGATGCAGGCGAGGTGCTCATCCGATCGACACCTCCCAGTCAACTCCCCGATGGGACGCAATACTTCGAGATCATCCTGTCGTCAAAGTCTGCTGGGACCTTTTCTCTGAAACGTTACCGTTCGATCAAAGGCCAATCCGGTCGAGATCCGGTCGAGATCACGGTCACTCACGAAGTGCTGATCAAGCTGACGGATGACCTCATTGCGACAATTCCCACCGGAACACCCTGACGAATCGCGCATGAATAAGCCCCCGGATGGCGAGGGAGGTGAGGCATCCGTGCCTCTTCGCCATCCGGGAGCCGGAGGGGAGTCAAAGAGTGAACCTGCGAGAATGTTGCTGAGCGAAGTCGGACTCAATACTCGTGGGTTCATCAAGCTCCATCAACTTTCGTGACGCAGAGCGTGTCGACCGCACTGATGCCACCGTAGTAGCGAGCCTTCACGCGAAGGACGACATCGCGATCGAAAGCAGACTCGCTGTCAGAGCGTTGCAGGAACGTCTGCACGGGCCAGATCTCGGTCCAGACAAATTGACGGCGAAAGTCTCCGACGAACCAGTCATTCGCTGCTTGGCCGCCGACTTCGTCGATGAAGGGAGAACTGAGGACTTCAAGTTGACCATGCACAGGGTTGGCGAATCGGGTCTCGCTGTCACCGTTCGTGACGGTAATCTCGGTTGAGTTGACGATACTGCGTGCCGTGCCCCGAAGCGCCTCGGGAACGAGAATCTGCCGTGCGGGGATGACGACCGGCCTGGGAGTGCCGTCAACGCGGTCGTCGACCACCTCAGTGGCTCGATAGTGAAGAGCTGTCTCGACATCAGTCCAATCCACCAGCGGGACGGGTGCATTGAATCCCGACGAAGTCGTGTTACCGGAACCGATGTAATTTCGGTTCGATCCGTTCGACTTATAGAGTTGCTGACCCGTTCCATTCGGTCGATAGACGTACTGACCGGTTGAAGCGTCCGCATCGATCACCGCACGAACGATGGTGCGTTCCCGTTCCTGGCGAAGGTAGTACCCTAACGCCATTGCACGCCGGTTGATCTCGCCCGTCTGATCGAAGGCGATGAGTTCCTCGTTGATGCTGAGGATTCGCCCCTGCTTGCTTTCCAGAGTCGTGACCGATTTCTCGGTGAAACTCGACTCCTCGTAGGGATGCCCCTCGGGGACTTCCGATGGACCGGCGAGTGCTGTGAAACCTGCAATGCGGGAGTTTCGCAGACGGCTGGGCATAACCGTCACGAGCCGATCTCCGATAAAGCCCGAGTCGTCGGCGTAGCCTTCGATGACCTTCCGTCCGATCAATTCACCGGTCACCACCTGGAACAGCGAAGTGCTCACTCCCGGACTTGACTCACTCAGCAATGTCGAGACGGGGCCGTCCGAAAGCGGTGACTCTCGCAAACTTCGGAGGTGAGGAAGCACACCGCAGGCTTCCGCCAGTTCGTGATAGGAGAAGTCATCCGGGGTCAGCTGCTTTTCGTTGAGCAGTTGGCAGACCTTGTGATAGAAGCCCTGTGGGCCGTGTGACTCGATCAGCGTCGAGAGGGAGGTTCCATGCATGGGTAGTTACGATCCGTATCAGGGAGGAGTGGGGGAACTGAAGGGGGATGCAGATGTGTCAGCCGATCGACGCATTGCTATTCGCGCTGCCGGTCGAGTAGGCCGAGGCGAATGTGACACGCAGACGGGTCGTCATCTGATTGACGAACTCAGCAGCACGAGCAATGGCCTGCGTGGCGGGGTCTGCGTACGCCAATTGCTGACTCAAGAGGACTGAACCGGAACCATCGGCGCCGAGCGGATTGCCGTTGTCGTAGGTCGCGTTGGCGACGTCGAACTCGTACACAGACGAAGAGCTGACATCGATTGACACGGGGGCGTCTTCGCCGTCAGTGGAGCTCTCATGGGCAATGCCGACAAATACGTTCGCGAAGTCTGCTTGGGTGGTCGCAAGGTCTGTATTCCAGGTCAGTTCGCTCGCAGGACGAATGTGGGTCTCGTCGAGGTAGACCATGTCGCCTGGTTCGACAATGGATGTCGATTCGACACGAAACTTTTGCAGGACGACTTGTCCGGACCGGAAACCGAGGTTGTTAGGCATGAGAAGGTTCCAATGGAGGAGAGGGGAAGTGGAAACGCGGGCGTTTGCCGAAAAGCGGCTAGGAAGGTTGACGTTTGATCATCGCAACGAAGGCGTTATCCGAAGTGGCCTTGTGTGACGTGGCCGACCGTTCGCGGCTCAATGGTGGGAATGATCGTGAGGCGTCGATGAGCGTGAGTCGTTCCCGAAGCAATTCACGTTGCTGAGACTCACTCGCACGAAGCAATTGCTGCCGAAACGTCTCCGTCACCGCGTAGGAGGGAAGGCCCGATTCGCTGATCAGGTCCTCGATCACCTGTTCCTGTTGAGCAGCATCTTGTTGACTCTGTATTTCATCGAGTCGGGCGAGCAGTTCGTCACGTTCGATGATGAGTTGTTGGAGTTGCTCCTCCATGTTCGAAGGAGAGGTCGTTTGTGGTTCCTGAACGGAGAGCACCTCCTGAGCGGGCTCATCCGTTCCTTCAATCGATTCTCGGAAGGTTGTCGTTGTTGCGGGAAAGACGACCGCGTCGACACTGACGACATCGTGGATTCGCGAAACAGATCCGTCGTCCCCGGCACGTTCCGCGAGGACGACGTGGCTCATCCCAACGCCAGGGGCGTCGGAGTCCGACAGGGCGAGGAACGTTCGTCCCGAGTCGGTATCCAGGACGCGAATGTCGCCTCGAATTCGGCCTGATTCGTATCTCGGATTGACGATCGAACCCACGAGATCGCGGGTGCTGCGTTCCTGTGGGCGAGACTTGTCGGCAGCATGATCGAGGAAGACCGGACGCTGATCATAAAGCGCGACGGCGTCGCGAAGGGCTTGTTCCTGATAGTGGTAGCCGTTCCTAGACGTGTCCCCCGTGAGGGCGACGTTGCGGACAAGCCGTTTCGTGCGGTCGACCTGCAACTGTGAGTGCCAGTCGGCGACATGTTCGACGAGAGGAGCCGGTTTCATCAGTTTTCCTTGCGAAGGAGTGACAGGGTTAATTAAAGGGGGCGTGGTTGCGCATAATGATCACGAGAGAGGAGACAGGCACGTCAGTCCGTTCGATGTTTGGCGCTGCCATTGCTCAATGTGAACCCGTGTGTCTTCGAGGACGGAATCGGTGGCGGGAAGGACGTGTCTGAGCCATTTGGCGAGTCGCCAGGGAACAGAGCGATAGAGACCGCCGGGCGTCCGACAGGCAACGGCTGTCCGCTCGGTTGCTGCAACTCGCTTTTGCTGGGTGAGATACCGCGCGAGTTGTTCGGTGAGTCGGATTCGTTCGGGATACGGTCGTTTCAACAGTGCGAGTACGAATTCCGCATCGTCGTCGGTGGCGGGGTAACAGATTGCATCGGGGTGAGGTGTTCGCTCATAGGTCAGCCAGAGCAAGCGCATCGATCGTCCTCCGTGACGTCATGATGTTGCGAGTCCGCAGTAACGGCTCACAAGGTTTCGAGAGCAGATGTTCTAAACCTGAGCCGTGCGAGATACGGACTCCGATCGGAGTTCTTGCCGCATGACTTCCGGGTCAGCTCCATCGCGACGGGCGATCTCCGCCCTACTCAAGACATCAGCCTCGATCAGACGGACGTCAGCCATGCGATCTCGGGGACGATCGCGGTTGACCAATTCAGCAAAGCACCATTTCGTGACGACGAGATCGAAGAAGTCCTCTTGTAACTTGCCGGATCGGATTGCGTTGGACATCACCCACCGCCAAAGGCGGGTGAACTCCTGACCGAAGAAGTTTTGCTCCGACTGGAACATCTTGACCGCAGGCCCCTCGGCAACCATCGTCGACGCATAATTGGCATTCGACGCGTCCGAGGTCAGCATGAACTCCGGCAGACCGGCACCGGCAGCAATGCCCAACAACAGCATACGTCCGAGTGGAACGGTGTCTGCGTAATTGGTATCCGGCTGAACAAACTGCAGGTCCGTGCTCGGACTGGTTGTCAGCATGCTACCGGGCTGAAAGCGGTTACCACTCGCGCTCGCTGGTGCACCCGTGAGTGATTCGACACTTGATTCTGTTCCAAAAGAAGCTGCCGAGGCTGGGTTGGTCACCTTTCTCCAGAGAACGATCGACGCTTGCAACTTGCGAGCAGTGAGCTCCGTGTCGATCCAGTTCTGGTACCGTTCGATGTGTTCGATGACGGGGGCAAAAATCGTCACCCCTCGTCTCTGGTTTGAGTCTGTGCCAGTCTTGGTGTGCAGGATCAACCCAGCATCCATCTGCTCAACAAGGTCTCCGGAGGCAGGGTCGATGCGGAGATACCAACGAGCCGTCTCAACATCGTTCGTATCGGTGAGGATTCCCTGTGAATCAGGTTCGTCCCGCGTGGGACCGATCGTTTCCGGGTCCACAAAGCGAATCTCGGGTGGCCACGAGCTTTGCGAGAACTTTCGGATAAAGCATTCCCCATCTCGCCAGGTACGTCGCGCATGCTCCTGAAATGAGTAGTGACGGTCGTTGATCAGGAGGAAGTCATCCCACAGACGGTTTGCAGCTGCGAGAAGTTTCGAGACGTCTTCGCCGGACTTGGGATCGCGCTGTTCATGCACCAGCTTTAAGCCCGGCCCGGTGACGTAAACCTCAAACAACCTCATCAGGTTGCGCGAGTGCGGATCGCTTTCGACGAGTTGTCGGGCTCTTGTGCGTGCATCACGGCGAGCAGAAGCGTCGAGTCCGCGGCTTCCATCACCGAGCAGGGTCCATTGTCCCGGGTCTTCCGAGACCGGTTGTGGCCCGGATGCTTCCGTGAGATCGAGTAGTCGTTCGTGCAGCAGCCGTTGATACCGGGCCTTCAGTTGGGTTGTCTGCCATTTGTCTTGCAGATAGCCGAGCATGTTCGTCTTCGATCCGGGGACGGGGAATTGTCTGAGCGCGGGTCGGCGAAGAAACGTAAACCGTTGCCCTCTCTATCAAAGACAGCGTGGTTGCGCGCAAAAAAAGACGCAGCTTCCGAGTGGAAACCGCGCCGTATGGTGACGGTGCGACGAACTACAGCGGAGGACAGATACGTGTAAGGTCCCCGGCGGCGGACCGCACGCGACACGTCCAAGTTTTGGCGCCCAAACGCCGCTACACCAAAGTGCCCATCGCACTATTCAGCGGTTGGAGGCGTTGGTCGATCAGAGTCCGACTGTGCCGCTGCTTCTTGAGCAGCTTCATCGAGCAACTCCTTAAGTCGCAACTTCTGACCCGGCGTGAGGAGGGTCGCGATCTCCGCATCACGCTTGGTTTCGACTTGTTCGATCTGCTTACGAAGCTTTTCAATCTGCTCCTCGTAAGCTTCCTGAAGTGAATAGACCTTTTCCTTCTGAGCATCGCTCATCCCAAGTTTGCCAAAGTGCGGTGGGAGTGGGCCCCGGTATTCCTTGTTCGAGGCTGCCGATCCATCGCCGTCATTCTGGGCGATGATCACGTTGGGTAATAAAGACGCCAGTCCCACCATGACAGCGAATCCGATCAGCAGAGTTCGTCTCATGAATGTCTCCCGAGTGAAAGAACCATCGAAACTACGAGCCGCAACGGCCCGTTTATGGTTCGAGCATACCCCTGAAGGCCGATAGATGCTACCGACCTAGTGGATCTTTCGATGCTGGCTGATGCGTTGTTATTTGTCCAAGGCGACGGAATTGCCCAAGGGGTTAATAACAGTCGGCTCCGACGTCGTGATCGAAAGTGTGGTGCCTTGCTGCGAGACGATGGCGTTGAGACTTGCAGCTCCCGCCCGGGTTGCCAGTGTTTGAAGCGTGATGGTTCGAGTCGCGTCTGGCCGCAGATCGTCCGACAGAGGGATCGTGATCCGTCCTGTGGACCGGTCGTACGATACTCCGCTGGTCATTGGTTTCTCGTCGACCATTAAGCCGAGGGGTTGAAGTCCTTCTGTCAACAACAGAAGGGACGTGTTCGAGAGCTTCTCTAATCCCGCGTTCGTGACATGGATCACATAGGTCACCTTTTCGCCCATCGTCACTGGGTCCTCACCATCGACAATGTCGAGGTCGACTTCCTCTCGTGGCGTTGTTTTGAGACATGCTTTGACAGGACGTACGTCGAAGGTTTGTCCAGTCACGCTGGCTGTGAGACGCGTTTCGTCGGTCAGCGAGAGGCATTCAAACTCGACCTGAATCTGCACGCGTTCATCGATGCGGAGCATGCCGAGGTCCCACTCCAATCTTCCCGGTCTGCGAATCGCACCCGCAGACGCTTCGCGAGTTTCGAGAACTCCCTCATGTTCCAGCGTAACATGGACATCCGGTTGTTCGATGCCGGTGAGGTTTCTCACCGTGAGCACAAACTCGGCTCGACTGCCGATCGTGCGTTCCGACGGTCCGATCAGTTCGAGTGGCTCACTCGGCAAGGGAGGTTTCGTGGATGACGCCGCCGGCGAAGTGCATTCGACGCAGACAGACTCGGTGACGGTTTCGATGCCGTTACCAGTCACTTCAAACGTGACACAGAGCTGACCGATCCCGGTGCAATTGAGCGTCAAGTCGAGAGTCCGCTCTTGCCGAGCGTTGAGGCTGCCGAGCTTGTTCTGGGAAGCCCGATCTGGGAATTCGAGAAATTCGAGACCGTCCGGCAATCGACATACAATGATGACGTCTTCGACGGGAGTCGAGCGTTCGTTCCCCACGGTGATCTGAATCGTCACGTCGTCACCTTGGAATGCTGTTGCCGGTGCAAAAACCGCGAACTTCAGGGGAGAGACCGGTTTATCCGCGAGTTCAAACTCGGCGTAGGGAACCGGAAAAGCATCGTCTGACGGTGAGGGAGCCATGAGGTCGTGCGAGTCGAATCCCTCCTCGGTGGCCGGTTCGGAAGGAGAGGACTCCGTCGGCTTTTGTCTGACTGTCGTGGGAAGATTCAGTTCGCCATCTTGAGGAGTGGCCTGCGATTGAGCCGGTCTTCCAGCGTCGTGCGGCTGACCGGTGGGAATTGGGGCTGTCAGCGGACGAGCGAACGGAGAGCGTTGAGGAGGATCGGTGAGTCGCCATGCCGTCAATTGACCGTTGGGGCCGCTGGCACATCCGAAAACGATGAGGAATGTACCGCTCATCACCAGCTGGAGGGCAGGTCCACTCAATCGTGTTGGAAGAAATTGGCTCATCACACTGCGAGCCTAACACGATTGACTGACGGATCGTGAATGGAACCGGGCCGATCGATTCAGATCACGCAAACTCTGATCCCGTAGCACGGATGACACGGAATAGCCAACGACGGCGATTGCGCGAAGCTCTACCGGTCACAGCAAGAGTGAGGTCAATCTGTCCCGGTCGCGCGGACCTCGTCGCCGATCTTGATCGTGCCGGCCTGCAATACGGTCGTCGTGATGCCGCCGTGGCCTCGCATGGCTTGGTACCCACCCTCGCCGAGATTCCGCTCCATCAGCGAACAGGGAGCACACGGGCCGGTTCCTTCAAAGACAGCTTCGCCGATCGTGAAGCGTTGCTTCTTCAGCGACAGCAAATTGATGCCGGAGATCACTACGTTCCGTCGTAACAGCTCCGGGTCGACCGACTCATGGCCTGAGAGACTGGCGATCACCGGCAGATGCTCGGCTTGAATAAACGTCACTTGTCGCTTCGAGGCCTGTCCGCTCGTCGCATGATGGTCGCCCACCAGTCCCGTGCCGACCTCGACCGTCGCCGACTCGACGCTCTTGATTGTCGCTTGCTTCTCCGGGGCAAGGCCGATCCACTCGACGCGGCCAACCTGGGGGACATCGTTCAGGAGGTCTTTTGATTTTGTCATGGTTGTCTCGCTTGTCGGAGCAACTGGGCTCATGAATCCCGACTCAAGTCTCTTGCCGGATACGAATGGTGACAAGGCTGGAGTTTCAATTGTTCGCAAACGGATCGATCATTTGGTAAAGGTATGCTGCTTCAGGCGTTGGACTTCTTGACGAACTGTTCCATGACCTTGAGCGTCTCTTCGCTCACGTGATGCTCGATACCTTCTGCGTCGATGCGAGCCGTATCGGCACTGATGCCGTGTGCGATCAGGAACCTTTCGACGATGTCGTGCCGGTGACGCGAGGCGTCGGCGAGTTTCTTCCCCTTGGCTGTCAGAGTGATCGGCGCGTAGGGCTCCGTCTGCACGTATCCGTCTCGTTGCAGTCGTCCCACGGTGCGGTTGACCGTGACGTGTGTAACGCCGAATCGCTTCGCCAGGTCGACCACACGGCAGGTGCCGTGTTCACTGATGACATCGTCGATGGCTTCGACATAGTCCTCAGCGAGTTCGTTCGCGTGGTCCTTGCGAGTCCGGACGTGTTCGTTCTTCTTGCGTTTAGCGGCAGGCATGTGCGGTCGATGAGGGACTTGAGAATCCCTCAAAATACAGGCCAACCTCACTTGACGGTAGTGTAGCCTGTGATACACTTCGCCAAAATGTATCACAGGCTACACATTGAGGAGGCGTCATGTCCCGCAGGTTTGCACGTCAACGAGGGTTCACCCTGATCGAATTACTGGTCGTGATTGCAGTGATTGCGATCCTGATTGCGTTGCTGCTGCCCGCCGTTCAACAGGCGAGAGAGGCCGCACGACGCACGCAGTGCCGAAACAACCTCAAGCAGACGGGACTCGCCCTGCACAACTACCACGATGCCCATTCGGTCTTTCCCGCGGGGTACTATTCCTTCGGGACAAGTGACGGCACGGGACCCGCTTGGGCCAACATCGATCCCCTCACGTGGGATGCAGCTCCCGGGTGGGGTTGGGGGACCATGATTCTGCCATTCATGGATCAGACGAACGTATACGAAGGCCTGAATATTCAAGCGGCCTGTTATGCCCCGGAGAACGCGTCCCTCGTGGAGATGAAGATGTCGGCCTTCCTGTGCCCCTCGGCAACGGGTGGCGATGAATCGTTCACTGTTCTCGATCAGGCAGGCGATCCGCTGCTCATTGATGGAAACGAAACGAAGCTGGCACGCAGCCATTATGTCGCCAGTCACGGACAGGAGTCCTGCTGGGGTGAGTGCGGCTCCGCACCGGCGGGAGTCGTCTTCTCGGACATCTATACTTCGACGACCCGGTCCGTAACGATCCACGGCGACGCCTCGAAAGTCGCGGATGGTCCATTCTACCGGAACTCCCGCACACGCATCCGTGAGGTTCGCGATGGAACCACGAATACAATCTTTCTGGGAGAGCATTCATCGCGGCTGAGTGAGAAGACGTGGGTCGGCGTCGTGCCGGGAGCCTTCACCCATCCGCAGTTCACGACACCTGAGAACGGTCCCGATGCCGCAGCGACACTCACGCTCATCCACGCGGGTCCCTCCGGCGGGGAACTGGACATTACCGGTTTCCCGATCATTCATCCGGTAAACTTCCCCACATTTCACGTGGGCCAAATGTACTCCGAACACATGGGCGGCGGACACGTCTGCCTGGGCGACGGGTCGGTCCGCTTCATCTCGGAGAACATTGATCTCTTCCTGTGGGCCGAGCTGTCGAGTATTGGCGAGGGCGAAGTGAGCGGAGCATACTGAGGGCGCAGAAGTGCATCGCTCCCAAGGTTGAAGAAGTTTGAGAGCTCGCAAACGGAGAATTCGATGCGAACTGGTCGGCTGTCACTGGGTATTGTCGTACTGGCTGTCTCGTGCGCTTTCAACGGGTGTGGGTATCCCCAGGTGAGCCCGAAGTCTTACGAACTGACGAAGGCACTTTACTCTGCGTGCAACCGCCGCAATGAGGAACACCTTGCGCGAGTGGCCGAGGTGCTCGACTCGACCAAAACGGCCGGCGACATTAGCGACCGAGAGTCGAAATGGCTGCATGCGATCATCGACAAGGCCCGCGCGGGCGAGTGGGAATCCGCCGCTCGGGAAGCCCGCCAAATCATGGAAGATCAAGTCGATCGTTGAGACGGTGATGATTTGTCAGGCCGCCTCGTTGATCGTTTCCACTTCATAATTTGTGTCTTCGCAAGCTTCGTCGTCTGAGGCTTCGACTTCATCCTCGGTTGAACGTGATGGTGGCCGAAGTTGTTCGGTCATGGGGAGGTCGGACGTGTTGCGGAGGCCGAAGTGTTCGAGGAAGTGACGGGTGGTGCCGTAGAGGTAGGGACGGCCGAGCGAGTCGTCTTCGCCCGTGATGCGAACAAGGTTGCGTTCCATCAATTGCTTGAGCATCTCCGTGGAGGAGACGCCACGGACCGCTTCGATGTCAGCACGGGTGATCGGTTGGCGATACGCGACGATCGCGAGCGTCTCCATTGCCGGGGACGAGAGCTTGATGCGTGTTTGACGTTGGTGCAGACGGTCGAGCCAGGGGGCGAACTTGGGCCGCGTCAGCATTTGATAGCCGGCTGCAACCCGCTCGATGCGGAAGGCGGACCGCGACTGATCGTAAGCAAAATTCAGTTGATCGATGAGCATCAAGGCTTCTTTCGCGTCGGCCAGCATGGAGGTGCTGGTGAGCTTTCGTGTCGAGAGGGCACCGTTGGCGACAAGCAGGGCCGCTTCGAGGCGAGCCATCTTCGCGGTCCTTCGGAACGTATTTCGACCACTCCCGAATGTCTCGGCATCATCGGTCTGATGGGCCAGCCGAAAGAAGCACCATTGCCAGTTCTGATCCGACGGAGTAACCGTATTCCGAGGCGTCAGAACGAGTGAATGTAGAGAGCGAAGCATGAGCTGTGTCGGATTGTTGGCATGTCGTCTGGGCAAATTTGCAAGCGAGCGAACGGGGTGTCACCGAATCGATGCAGTCGTTCGCCAGTTTGAGATCTGATCCAGAACACCTCGTACAGCCTCTTCGGGAGCGGCCGATTCGGCTTCAAAGCGACGGATGATCCGAGAATCGGCTCCCGATGCGAACTGGCAGATAAACACAAATGTGTTGCCGTCCAAACCGTGTTCGAGACGGTAGTCATCAATCCCCATCTCCCGGAGTTTCTGTGCGGCGTTTTCCCATGTGGGGGTTTGTGTTTTTGCACGAGGAGAGGTTAACAGGGTTGTCGGCGACGGCCGCGTTTGAGGTTGTGAGGGGACAGTCGTGGCCGTCTCCCTGCTTTGCGCTGTGTCGAACTCCGAGTGGAACGTTGTCGAGAACGACGCCCCTGTGTTTTTCGAGTTGATTGTGGCGATGCGATGGATGTCCTCGATGACCCCGGTTGGTTCTGTCTGATGGGGAACGCCGCTCAGTTCGGGTGAAGACTCTGTAAGGGGATCGAATTCGTCAATTCGTGATGAATTTGCCCTGGCTGAATCATCGAAGAGGCCAGAGGTCTGTTTCGTTGCTGTCGAGAGTGCAGTTGGACGTCTGATCACATCATCCGGTGCGTTGTTGGTCGGCGCGGAGACGGTCGAGAACTGGGGCACACCAAACATGGCCATCAGAGGAATGGTGGCGAGTGGTCCACTCATCAGCAGGGCGGCAAATGAGCCGCCGGAACGTGTTTTCATCGCCGGGAACTCCTTTTCCCGCAGAAGTCTGAACATCGTGTTTTGAGGGGGCCGAATCGTATCGACGGCCCTGAATTCGGGCAATCTCAGATTCCGGCCTCGTCGATCGGCAAAATCGGCTTGACCTCAGATCGCTCGTCAGTATACTCCGCCCGCCTTTCACGACAGCGGTGTTCCTCAAGCATCGCACTTTTGAGTCAGACAATCTGTTTTCCTCACACCGGTGACACCCGCTCACCATTGTCTGTCTCGATCCTCACTCAATCATTTTCCCATTCCCAACTTCGGCTGGTGAGTTCATGCGACCACCTGTGCCATCATTGTCTCTGCCGTGTGCAGCGATCGCCATGTGCGTTCTGCTGTCAGGATCAGCGACTGCGCGTGGTGAATGGGTCGACATGCGGACCGTCGACATCTTCGAGATTCGCTCCGAGTTCTCGCTGAACGACGACGTAGGGCAAGCTTTGCTCACCGAGTTTCAGCGGTTGCGGGACGATGTCGAATCAACTTTGGGGCTCGAAGCTTCGAATGATTTGATTGAAGTCAACCTGTTCGCAAACCGCGGTTCGTATCAGGATTTTCTCTCGGTGCGTGTACCCGAAGGCGTGTCCCGTGTCGCCCTGTTCGTTAAAGGGACCGACCGCGGTCGCGTGTACGTCTACCGTCATCGAGGGTACGAAACAGACGTCAGGCACGAGTGTACACATGCGATTCTGCATAACGCGTTACCGTACGTGCCCTTGTGGCTTGACGAAGGGTTTGCTGAATACTTCGAGGTTCCCGCCTCAGAGCGAGCGACCGGGCACTCCCATCTCAACAGCGTACGGCGGGCAATGTATCTCCGTTGGAATCCCTCGCTGACTGAACTTGAATCTCGGAGCGATCTCACCGAGATGAGCGGCAGCGATTATCGCGACAGTTGGGCGTGGGCACATTACCTGCTCCATGGACCGGTCGAGTCGCGGCAAGTCTTAAGCAACTACCTGTATGACATTCGCATCGGAAACCCGGCCGGCATGCTCAGTGAGCGGTTGGCTCAAAACGTCCCCGGTGTTCGAAGTCAATTGACCCTTCACTTCAAGAATCTCAAGTGATCCCGAAAGGATTCGACATGACCCGTATGACCCGAATGAGCATCTGTGCCGCAGTGACCGCGAGCATCTGCCTGTCAATGACCACCATCAGCTTTGCAGACGGACCACAGTCGAAGTTCCGCACAGTCAACGCATCTGCCCAGGCGTCGACCAACTCCGTCGCCAGGACGGCTCCCCAATCCCAGACGAAGGTCAAAGTGACGGACGTTGCACTCTCAGAAGACGGAACCGTCGTTGGACGTGTACTCACCGGCAATGGAACTCCCGTTGATGGTGCACGGGTTGTCATCCGACAGGGCGAGCAGATCTATGCCAAGATGTTGACCAACAAGCAGGGTCAGTTCACAGCTGACAACTTGCGGGCCGGTGTGTACACCATCGCGACGGTTCAAGGCAGCGGACTCTATCGCCTGTGGCCGAAAAACATTGCCCCGCCGTCCGCCAAGACGCAGGCTCTGGTGATGACCCGAGACGATGTTGCTCGTGCACAGTTCGGTGGCCCCGGACTGGCTGACTGGACCGCCATTGGACTCGGTGCCGCAGGGCTCACGGTCGGCATCATCACCCTCGACAAGGTGGATGATATCGATTCAACCATGAGTGCGGCAGCTTCCACTGCTGCTGCAACGACAGCCGTCAGCCCATAGACCTCTGGTCGGATCGCGAGAGGACTTTGACCTATCTTGAGGTCCTCTGCGTCACTCCCAAGTTCGTGATTATTCTCCAATCGTCGCGGTGACACTCCGAACTGCACGGATCGTTGTTCCGCGAGGAAAACAATGGATCCAGCCAGAACGTGTGTGCGTCGGGCTTATCCGATCACGAACGCGGTGGAATCACGCAGAGCGTGTTGGTCGTCAGGTTGCGAAGTCGATGCGTCACCCCTAATGGCGCATCGACTTTGATGGCTGCATTTGACTAGCCGCGATTTGACGCAGTGCAACCACATGCTTGAGGGAGAGGGCCGACAAATCAAAGGCCAGGAGGGAGCCAATCCGAGCGATTGGGTGATTCATGTTGACGTTCATATGTACACTGCCTATTCTTTGGCAGTTGAGGAAATCGCCTGTATCCTTCGATATCTCGCGGTGTTTCTCGCAAATACAAACAGTCGTCAGTGAATCATGACCTGTTTGTGAAACACGGAGGTGTCGTATGTTGATTCTTGAACGCCGCGATGCTGAGGAAGTCGTCCTGGACGAAGGCACTCGTATCATCATTGTCAGCACAGAACCTGATAAGGTGACGGTGAAGGTGCAAGCTCAACGCGAAGTCTGTGTCCATCGAATCCTGACACAAGACTCGCTTGACTGTGAAGCACTTCTGGTGTCGGACCGTGATACGGTCTTCGTCTGATACAGCTTTCTCACCAATATCGCTTCTCTTCGCGTGCATGGCTCAAGTCGACGTGACGTGGTCTGTCTCCACTCAGGGTTCGATTCTCCATTGACCTGATCTCTCAGGAACCGCAGACTGTCTTCATCTCCATGACGTCTGCGGTGGCTCCTCTTCGCAATCTGGTCGGAAATCATGAATCCGTATATCGCTGAGTTGATCGGGACGACGATTCTCATCCTGCTGGGAAACGGCGTGGTCGCGAATGTCGTTCTTGCAAGGACAAAAGGGCATGATGCCGGCTGGATCGTAATCACGATGGGCTGGGGCTTCGCCGTGTTCACGGCGGTGCTTTGCGTGGCTCAATACAGTGGAGCTCATATCAACCCTGCTGTATCCGTCGCGTTGGCTGTGGCTGGCAAATTCAGCTGGGGTCTGGTCCCCGGTTATGTCGTCGCTCAGCTGGCGGGGGGCATACTTGGTGGCGTCCTGGTCTATCTTGTCTACCGGGCTCATTACGCGGTGACGGATGATGCGAATAGCAAGCTGGCAACCTATTGCACGGCTCCGGAAATTCGCGGGGCTTTCGATAACTTCTTTAGTGAGGCGATCGGGACGTTCGTGCTGGTGTTCGCAGTTCTCCTGATGGTCGACACTACGGTTCCCGTTGATCTTTCTGAGAAAGCTGAGTCATTGAAAGTCGGACTAGGGGCATTGGGAGCCCTCCCGGTTGGACTCGTCGTGCTGACGATCGGTCTCTGCCTCGGAGGAACCACCGGATATGCGATCAATCCGGCCCGCGATCTGGGTCCGCGCATTGCCCATGCGATCCTGCCGATCCCTGATAAGAGGGACAGCGATTGGTCGTATGCATGGATTCCCGTGGTAGGTCCGATCGCGGGCGGGGTCATTGCAGCATTGGCGTTCCAGGCCATTTCAACGATGTAGCAATCAGGTGCCGAAATTGACCGAATGATTCTGTCGGTCTACGATCGTTGCATCCGAGACGGGTCATCACGATCGCGAGGATACCCTTGGAACAGAAGCTCATCATTGATGCGGATCCGGGAATTGGAGATGCGCTGACTATCGCGCTGTCCCTGCTCGATCCGGAGATCGATGTCGTTGGAATCTTGCCGACAGCCGGTTGCACCTCGGGCGAGAATGCATCGTTCAATGTCCATGCGATTGTCGGTATGCTTGATCCTCAAAAGTGGCCGAGGATCGGCTGGGCCGAGGGACCGCCGATCTCCCCGGCTTTGCTGGGGGGGCCGAATCCGCAAGTGCTTAATGGCAAGACCGGATTGGGAGACCTCGAGGTTCCTGTTGCAGAGCCACACCAGCGACATGAGTCGCCGCGACTACTTGTCGATTTGGTGCGGACTTATCCGAATGAACTGACGCTCCTGACATTGGGGCCACTGACCAATATCGAACTCGCACAAGAACGGTGCCCGGATCTGCTCGCTCAACTCAAAGGTCTGATCATCCTGGGAGGGTCCATTGCTCACGGCGGAGATATGACGGCAGCCGCTGAGTTCAACATCTTCTCGGACCCCGAAGCAGCACGAGCAATACTCAACTCGTCGGCCACGAAGACTCTCGTGCCGCTCGATGTAACATCCGGAGTGATGCTGACCTATTCACAGTTCGATCGTCTCGCCATCGACGAGCATTCGCGATTTGGGCGTCTCCTGCAACAGACGTTGCCCTTCGCGTTTCGGGCTCAACATGAACATCTGGGCGTCGAAGGTTTTCCGCTCGCAGAGTTTGTCGCATTGGCGGCGGTCATCGCTCCTGACCTGTTCGACCGCGAACGGATGACCGTCGATGTTGAACTACAGGGCGAGTTGACCCGCGGAATGACCGTGTTCGATAACCGTCGTGTGTCAAAAGCTCAGCCCAATATCGATGTTCTTACATCGGTCGACACTCAGAGCATTTTGGATCTACTCACGCAGGTCGCCCAGAAGGCCACGACGGCACTGTGAAATCCATCAGCGTTCTTCGGTGTGAAACTGGTTGAACTCCAACCGCTTCGCATTGAGCTGTGTGAAATCGAATGAAGATGGGCACTGGATGCCCCTCAGGAGTCGAGCTTGATTTAGCTGCTTTTGAAGGGGCCGATTCGGGAGAAACGTTTGTTGCCAAACCGTTACAGCCCATCTTATTCGTGCGAGTCGCCTGTTTGTGCCGGTCGTTTGGCGAATCCGGCACGGCTGGAATCATCGGACTGACTCGCACGGATCGTGGGGAAGACTCCCAGCCGATTTCCGATTGGCTCGCCCGAAGCGTTACCCCAGTCCGATAAGTCACCGGGAACGGATTTGTTTCACATGGTCGATGGGACTGACCGGAGAACATACAACCTGAAGGACACCGCTGTGAGTCATTCTCATCTGTCGATACGCCACTTCATTCAACAACTCGAATCAAACAAAACTTCTCGCCCACGGGGAGTGCAATTGCCAGAATGGTTACAATTGTTCATCGAGACAGCCGCAGAATGCTTCGAGCCCGCCGGGGAATCCGCCCGTGCTGGTTATGTTTGTTCCTGTTTGGCTGATGGTTGGAGCGTTCAACTGTTTCTCGGAATGACGGAAGTCGTTGGCGGGCAGGAAGACGGTGCACGAATCCCTACCGCATTCTCCTTCGACGTAGACCGTGCCCGCAGTTGTTTTGACGAGGTACACGAAGTTTGCCTCCAGCGGGCCATTGATGTTCGCCAAACGACGGTGAATGGTGGCAGCAACATCTCTGCAGTCTTCAACGGAACCGTCAGCGGGCAAATATTGACTTTGGAGATCCTCGAACAACCACCGGAGGAAATGGGACCGGCAATGTTGCAGTTTGCTGACGGGAGATGTGAGCTTGTATGAGACCGACGAATGCCCCATCGGCGAAATGACCAATGTCACGATCTCCGTCAGTCGTTGTGGAACATCCGGAGATAACTCTCGTAACGGATGGGGGAAATGTGCCCCTCCTCCACGGCGGATTTCACGGTGCAGCCGGTCTCGTGAGTGTGCGTGCAGTCGGGGTAATGGCAGTCCGCAACGTATTTCGGGAACTCGACGAAATATGCTTCCACCTCCTCCGGGGCGACGTCCCACAACGACATCTGCCGGACACCCGGCGTGTCGGCGACCCATCCGCCGCCTGCCAGCGGGATCAGTTCCGTCGTGCGAGTCGTATGACGGCCCTTCCCGGAATCGTCGCTGACCTGACTGGTGCGAAGACCGAGACCGGGCTGCACGGCGTTCAGCAACGATGACTTGCCGACGCCGCTCTGACCGGCGAACACGGTTTCGCGACCGACGAGCATCTCTCGCAAGGCTTCGATCCCGACCGCGTCTGTGGCGACAGTCGTGATCACGTCGTACCCCAATCCGGTGTATAACTCGATAATTGGATGAAGCTCCTCTTGATCGACCAGGTCAGCCTTGTTGATGCAGATGACGGGACGGACTCCCCCACGGGCAGCACTCACAAGAAACCGATCGATGAGTGCGGGCTTCAACCGCGGCTCCGAGGCGGATGCAATGATCGCCAGTTGATCAACATTAGCAGCGATGATGTGCTCGAATCGTCCACTTCCGCGCGAGAGAACGGTCTGCCGTGGCTCAACGCGTTCGATCACACCTTCCCCATCGCCGGTCGGTAGGAACATGACTCGATCGCCTGCGACGACCGCGTTTCGCGAGTCGCGCAACATTGTCCGAAGGACCCTGCGCACGGTGCAGACATACATCCGTTTGTCACTCGTCTGCACGTCACACCGATTTGCGCCAATTGCACGCAACACTCGACCGGTCAGACAGGCCTGCTCGTCAATCTCTCGTTGAATGGCCTCATTCTGCCCCCCGACTCCGACAATCGTGCGATATCGGGTGAGTTGACCCCGACCTGATATCCTCTCATCCGCCGCGTCTTGATCGTCAGTCTGTCCGTCAAGGGCATCGCGGGTCAGGTTCTGAGAGCGTGTGCGATTCTCGCGATTCTTGCGGAAGGCGACGCGGATCTTTTTACCTCGTTTCTTCGCCATTATGCCTCGAGGACACGTGGCAACTGACGAAGTTCGGATGTCGCGAAAGAGATTGCAATCTCAACTTGCAGCATCCGCCTACTCGGGTTCGTCGTCATCGGCCAGCCACTCGGTGAGTTCACGTTCAGTATCATTGCCGGACAAAGGATCTCGTTTTCGCGTCGAGTTGGACGACAACTCCAATTCGTCTCGCTCTCGACGTCGAGACAGCCCCGCTTTCTCCAAAAGACTGATTGCGAATGGGTCCTCATCCATAGGAGGAGGCTCGTCGCCTTCGGGATGGTAGACAAGTTCATACCGGTGTTTCGCAATCGAGATCTCGTCGCCGGGCAGCAGCCATTTCTGATCGCAACGGACGCCGTTGACTTTGACCCCGTTCCGGCTATTGAGGTCGCGAAGGAACCAGTATCCGTTAATCAACTGCAGCTGGCAGTGCTCCGATGAGACGTTGGGATAACTCAACGAGATATGACACTTTGATCGTCGTCCGACGATCAAATTCTCCCGGTAAAGTGGAATCGGATCACCGCCACCGCAGGGGATCAACTCACCATAAGTCGCCTTTGGTTCCATCAAGATAATCCAGACTCAAGCTCGGCCCAGCTCGTTCCAAATCTATCACATTCTACGGAACCGGCGCATCAGGCTCCGTCCATGAGACTTTATTACATCGACACCATATTGTGATTTCCAAGTCTAGAATAATCTACCGAGACCTGATTTGGACGTCAAATTCCCCTCGATCATCGCAGGGTCCGGGAATGACTCAACGGTTTCGGGAATTTCGGGGACGTTGACGGTTGAATGATTCGTGTGGCGCAGATTGTGATCCTCCGTTCACCGGAAGATTTCGAGAAGAAATCATCGACCACCTCTCCGGGATTTTCCTAGAATCAGAACGGGAGTGGGCCAGGCGGTCGCTGCGAAGACGGTCTTCGGGTCGTCAGCGTGGAGGAAAGTCCGGGCTCCACAGGACACGGTGGTGGATAACGTCCACCGTCCGCGAGGACCGGGAAAGTGCCACAGAAAACACACCGCCGATGGAGGAACCGTGTTTCCTCACAGGTAAGGGTGAAATGGTGCGGTAAGAGCGCACCGCGTTGCTGGTAACAGTGACGGCAGGGTAAACCCCACCGGGAGCAAGACCGAGCAGGAGGGAGGAGCTGTCCGTTCCGTCTGACCTCCGGGTAGGTCGCGTCGAGGTGACGAGCAATCGTCACCCCAGAGAAATGACCGCTCACGACATAACCCGGCTTATCGGCCCACTCCCTTTTCAAATCACGATCACAGATTTGATATTTGAGCTGTGAAGTGCCAAAGTGAGGTTCAACCCCGTGCCCTCATTCTGGATCTCGAACACATGCTCAGTCGCTCGCTTGCACCACTGGTCGCCCTCCTCGGTCTGCTCGCTTCGACACCTGTCGATGATGAAGAAGCGATTTACGATGTCGTGATCTACGGCGGCACCTCGGCAGGCGTCATGGCAGCTGTGCAAACGGTTCGGATGGGCAAGTCCGTCGTGATCGTCGCGCCCGAGACGCACCTTGGCGGACTCACAGCGTCCGGACTCGGCTGGACGGATAGTGGTCGCAAGGAAGTCGTCGGCGGACTGGCCCGAGAGTTCTATCGTCGCCTGAAGCAGCACTACGATGACCCGTCGAGTTGGCGACAGCAGCGAGCCGAGGAATACAAGTATTATCGTCCGAACAGCGACGCGATGTGGGTCTTCGAGCCGCACGTCGCAGAGCGTGCGTTCGAGGAATACATCGCAGAGTACAACATCCCGGTGCACCGCGATGCCTGGCTCGACCGCGAAGCCGGAGTCGCAAAAGACGGCAAGCAGATCACCGCCATCACGACGCTCGATGGCAAAACGTTTCAAGGCCGGATGTTCATCGACGCCACGTACGAAGGCGACCTGATGGCAGCAGCCGGTGTTTCCTACACAGTCGGTCGCGAATCCAATGCGAAGTACGGTGAGACTCTCAACGGCGTACAGACGGAGCGGGCTGTCAGTCATCAGTTTGAGTCGCCGGTCGATCCGTACGTGACGCCGGGCGATCCGAGTAGTGGGTTGTTGCCTTGGATACAACCGGATGGACCAGGAGCGGAAGGAGCAGGCGATCACCGCGTGCAGGCGTACTGCTTCCGGCTCTGCCTCACCGATGCTCCGGAGAATCGTGTGCCGTTTCCCGAGCCGAAGGGTTACGACCGCGACGAGTACGAGTTACTCGCCCGATACCTCGATACGGGATGGCGAGCCGCGTTCAAGAAGTTCGACCCGGCTCCCAATCGCAAGACCGACACCAACAATCATGGGGCGTTTTCGACCGACAATATCGGGATGAACTACGACTACCCGGAAGCGAGTTACGAGCGACGGCGTGAGATCATCGCGGAGCACGTGGTGTATCAGAAAGGGCTGATGTACTTTCTCGCCAATGATCCCGCCGTGCCGGACGACATCCGCAGCATCATGAGCCGCTGGGGACTCGCGAAGGACGAGTTCGTCTCCACCGACAACTGGCCGCATCAAATCTACGTGCGAGAAGCGCGACGCATGGTGTCCGACGTTGTGCACACTGAGCATCACTGCCGACGCCGCAGGCCGGTCCTCACCCCCATCGGTATCGGCTCGTACAATATGGACTCTCACAACGTGCAGCGATACGTCGATAAAGAAGGTCATGTCCGCAACGAGGGTGATGTCCAGGTCAGTCCTCGCGGCCCGTATCAGATCGCCTACGGCACCATCGTTCCCAAGGAGGACGAGTGCACGAATCTCCTCGTTCCGGTTTGTCTGTCAGCTTCGCACATCGCATATGGGTCGATTCGCATGGAACCCGTGTTCATGATTCTTGCGCAATCGGCAGCAACCGCAGCGTGTCAGGCAATCGATGCAAACGTCTCCGTGCAATGGGTCGACTATGCAGTCCTGCGCAAGCAACTCGATTCGGATCAGCAGGTGCTTGAGATCTCTCCTCAGTTGATCTCACCGGAAGGTGTGGACCCGGACACGCTGCCGGGCATCGTGATTGATGACGTGCAAGCGACTCGCGAGGGCTCCTGGGGAGCAAGCAGTTCGGTCACACTCTTCGTCGGAGAGAGCTACCTGCACGATCGCGGGCCTGATCCGGGCACGAAGTCGATCACATTCGCGACACGTGTGCCGATTTCAGGACGCTATGAAGTCCGCTTGTCTTACACTGCCAATCCGAATCGCTCGTCCAAGGTTCCGGTGATCATTCAACACGCTGACGGACGTGAGGCCCGGTCGGTGAATCAGAGGCAACGTCCGCCGATCGACAAGCTGTGGGTGTCGCTGGGAACGTACTCATTCTCGGCAGACAGTGATGCAGTGATCATCGTGTCGAACGAGGGCGCAGACGGGTACGTCATTGCCGATGCCGTGCAATTTCTATCCGAATGACTGAGACTCGCCTCAGCAGGAACGTCCGAACGATGAAATTCAGTCGCCCCCGCCGACTTCGAGATTGATCGAAGTTTGCAACAGGCGATGTTCGTGTCGATGATGGGCATGCAGTGCGGCCATCCATTCGCGGAGATCGTGTCGCACGCGATCTGCGATGTCGCTCATGGGAGAGCGATTGATGAGTCGGTCTCGCAGTTCTTCGAGCCAGACACAGAGCCGCATGTACTCGCTCCGGAGTCGCTCCACTTGCGGTTGCCAGTGCGGATGCTCACAGAGTACGTCTTCGAGATATCCATCCTCAGACTTCAAGGCAAGTTCGCGAGGCAGGGTGTCAAGGAGTGTGTCCAGCACGGCAATGAGCCAGCGTGTTGTCTGCTCACCCGGCTCCTCTTCGAGGAGGTCCCGGAGGTCACCGAGGAGAATATATTCCAACGTCACAAAGTCGCTGAGAGAACGATCGGTCTCGGGAGGATGTCCATCCATTGCTTGGTCTCCAGTTGCCCGCCCTGTTGTCGTCGATGCCGGCATGTGCCAGAACGGCCGTGCCAACAACGGGAGAAATGTGAATTCAAATGGTTGTCATCTCACGCGAAAAGTTCGCATTGTTCGTGAGGGAAACACCCAAGTGACAGACCAAATAGCGTAATCGGACCGGTTCGAGTGGTCAAAGGAATTCCGTCGTCCGCCGCGAGCGTTTTCCTGCAAACACCGGATGTCAAACGTCTTGTGAAAACGTCTGTTTGTGATGCGATCGTCTCAAACCGCTGCTCTGGAGATGACTTCGCCACGTTTCTTGATTGCGACATCGATTCGGTCGAGTGTCTCTTGCGACAACGAGAGGAACATCGCGGCGGCCGTTTCCTGAATCTGCTCGGGTCGTTTGGCCCCTAAGAGTGCTGCCGTGATCCCCGGGCGTTGGATCGTCCAAGCTGTGACAAGTTGAGCGATGGAGCAGTGAATGTCAGCTGCGATCTCTCGGAGCTTGTCCACGAAGTCGTGCGTCTTGACCCATTGGTCACCCTGAAAGATCGGGTACTTTTGACGACCGTCTCGCGGGTCCCATTGATGGTCACGGGCGAGCTTGCCGGCGAGGAAACCCTTCATCAACGGCCAATAGACCACGGTCGATACTTCCTGTTCGCGGCACCACGGAAGTTGGTCCAACTCGATCTCGCGTTGCAGCATGTTGTAATGTGGCTGGGCAGCCGTGATGGGACAAACCCTCGCAAACGTCTCGTACTTGTCGACCGTGTGAAAGTTGGAGACTCCGATCGCCCGCACCTTGCCGCTTTCCAGCAAATCCTGCAGGGCCGCCGCTGATTCTTCCAGGGGCGTGCTGGGGTCAGGGGCGTGCAGGTAGTACAGATCGATGAAGTCGGTGCCGAGGCGCTTCAGACTTGCCTCACATTCACTACGAATGGTCTCAGGCCGTCCGTCCTTGACCTGCTTGTGATCTTTCCAGTGGATGCCGCACTTCGAGGCGATCACGATGTCGTCCCTTTTTGCACCGAGTGCACGGTTGATCAGGCGTTCGCTTTCCCCTTCGTAACCGTAGAGATACGCCGTGTCGAAGAAATTGATGCCGGCATCATAGGCTGCAGACAACGTTGACAGGCTTTCCGCCTCTGTCACGTTGATGCTCGTAATACCGGCGATGGGCCAGCAACCCATTGCCACAGGTGTGACGTTGAGAGGAGACCGGCCGAGTTGTCGCAACATGCGTTTCGGTTCAGTTTCCGTAATTCCGGGTCCCCGGTTTCACGAGTTCGCCTTTGGCGTTGTAATCTCGTCGGAACAACTCGGAGGTACGACCACTCGAGAAACGGACATCGGGGTTGAGGATGGCGTCTTCTCCACCACTTTGCAGAGTGTAGGGCATGTCACCGCCGGGCAGGAACAGACGCTGTGAAGGCCGATATCCCATGAATGCCAGGAACTCGTTCAAACTGAGTTTTCGCACACCCTGACGTTCAGCCTGCGTCGTCAGTTCGCTCGCCTCACGCTGCATCCGGGCAATTCGTTCACGATTCGGATCCTCTGCTGCATAGTCCGACGGGTCTGGAAAGTGCCCCAGAACGAGAAACTTGGTGTCCTTCGTAATGACACCATCTTCCGGGATTCGGTATCCCTCGTCATCGATTTCGACAGAGACTTCTGCGCCGGATTGTTGGAGGATGTCATGCAACTGTGAGCGGTCAGACTGGCCGTCATCGTCGAAGTCAATCTCTCCGACGAAGGCAAACCGTTCGGTTAGTCCCGCTGACCAGACCGGCGTGTAAACGACGTCCTGTTCGGACATCGGGCGGATGAGATCCTCTTCCAGAATACGAGCCTGCGAGAGGTGTGGCCCGAGGATGCGGGTGACTTCGATTCGTCCTTTGATGTCCTCCGGACCGCGACCGACGCCGTGGTGATCCTGGTCGTAGACGCTGAACGTGGTTTGAGGACGCAAGTTGTCGGCATCACCCAGGTTGACCCAGACGGTCCGGGTATTGTTGTCAACACGACGGATCTCACCGTCGGGGACCTCGAAGCTTACGCGGTTGACATTGTCGAGTTCCTCTCGTAACTGGGCGTTAATCTTGTTGATCTTCGAGAGTTGGTCGTCAAAGCCTCTTCGAAGGCTGAGCATTTGATCTTCCAGCAAGCCCTTTTCGGTCTGGACACGATTGAGATCCGCCCGTAATTGCGACAAGGCTTGGTCCTTCTGACTGACGATCTCGTCACGATCGGTGATGAACGTCTGGAGATTCGCCTCAGACGATTGCTGAGACTCCTGGATCTGATCGACCTCACTCTGGTACTGCGATTTCACCGCCAGCAACTCGTCATTGACATTCTGGAGTGACTGTTGGGCAGCAGCGAGTTCAGCTGTCAATTGATCGATTCGGTTCCGCATCGCGACTCCGGTCGCCGCAACTGTCGGCTCCTGTAGATCTCGCCCGATGTTTGCAAGGTCCTGAGTTAATTGACCCAAAACGGTTCCCTGTTGCCCAGCTGCTCCCACGTCCGGGAAGTCATATCCGAGAGCCGCTTTCAGGCTGTCAATTTCAGCATGGAGGTTTGTGATTCCGGTTTCTGAAGCACCCAACTGATTCTGCAGAGACACTTTGGCGGCCTCAGCGTCCGACAGATCTCGCCAGTTGAGATATGTCATGACCGCGAGGATCAACGTCATCATGACAAAGAAGATGAGCGTGAAGTGGACGGCAGTTGGCTTGTCAGACGAGGCCATAGAACAATTCCTTGGTTACAGTGCGGATTCCTCGCAGTTCGCCAGCTTAGTGGCTGCGTAGACAGGGGTCCTCCCCTAAAGTGTCGAACGTCTCAGGCTCAGACTTCAACAGACTCAGCCAAGGTTGCGTGAACCGAAAGAGACCTCTGATCGACAAAGGTGCGACAATCCCGGTAATCCGCGAAACCGGATCGGAAACACCGTACTTCCAGTCTAAGCGGCCTTGCAGGCACGTCAAGAAGTTTCCGAGGGCACGTCATAAGACATCGTCCACCCCTAATCCAGGTGGTGTGTCTGTTTGCAAAGGGAATCTCATGTTGTGGGTGGCATGCTCTCACACCGGTAGGCGGGTGAGCATGTTTTCATGCGTTTCTTGAACATGGCGACCCAATTATCGCCACGACACCATACCACCCAAGATCAAACTGACCCACGACCCTAATCCAGGCTTCGGCTGGACGAATCTGGCGATGATTCGGATAATCAGAGTCAAGAGTGATGGCGAGTTCCGCCAAACCGGATTGCACCTTGGGAGACGAGAGATGCTGACACTCTATGGACCGAAGCCGCGTCGAGCCGGATACTGCGATGGTGTCTCTCGCAGGGCGTTCCTGAAGATTGGTGCCCTTGGCGTTGGAGCAGCGGGCCTTAATCTCGCTGATCTCTATCGAGCCGAAGCCGCCAGTGGCACAACGCTCGGTCACAAAGCTGTGATCAATATTTTCCTGGGTGGGGGGCCACCACACCAGGACATGTGGGAAATCAAGACCGAAGCCCCCAAGGAGATTCGCGGCCCATTCCAGCCGATCTCGACAAATGAGCCCGGCATTCAAATCGGCGAGTGCTTCCCGAAGATCGCTCAGATAATGGACAAATCGATCGTCCTTCGTGCAGTTGTCGGCTGCGAAGGACGTCACGACTCATTCCAATGCATGACCGGCTGGCGGTACAGCGAGCTCCGTTCGATGGGCGGTCATCCTGCATTGGGCAGCGTACTCACGAAGTTGCATGGCCCGGTTGATCGCAGCGTGCCGCCCTACGTCGGCCTCGCGGATGTGGGTGTCTGGAAGGACCCCGGCACACCCGGGTTCCTCGGTCCGACGTACGCACCGTTTCAGCCGAACGGTCAAGGGATGGCTGACATGAAGCTGAATGGCATGACCCTCGATCGACTGAGCGATCGCAAACAACTCTTGAACAGCGTCGACACACTCCGTCGCGATGTTGATGCGACAGGCAAGCTGGAAGCACTCGACGCGTATGAACAACGGGCCTTCGATGTCCTCACGTCCAGCAAGCTGATCGACGCACTTGATCTCTCCAAAGAGGACTCCGCCCTCAGGGAACGTTACGGGGATGGCAAGCCGTACAAGTTTCAGTACGACGGGTCACCAACGATCAACGAACACATTCTGATGGCACGACGTCTGGTCGAGGCCGGCGTGCGATGTGTCTCGATGAGCTACGGACGCTGGGACAGTCATGGAGACAACGAGGGACTCGTCCGTGATCATGGTCCCAAACTTGATCAGGGCGTCTCAGCACTCATCACTGATCTTGACGAACGAGGCATGCTCGATGATGTGACGGTTCTGGTCTGGGGTGAGTTTGGTCGCACCCCGAAAATCAACGACGGCGGCGGACGTGACCACTGGCCGGAAGTGAGCTGTGCCTTCATGGCAGGCGGCGGCATGCGAACGGGGCAGGCCATCGGCAGCACCAATCGACTGGGCGAACGTGCTCACACGCGCCCGGTACACGTGCAGGAAGTCTTCTCCACCGTCTACCGAAACCTGGGCATCGATACCCAGCACACAACGATCTCCGACCCAGCAGGTCGTCCGCAATACCTCACGGAGCACGGACCGATTCGAGAGATCTGTTAGCGGTGGCCGAAGCTCGACTTGTTGGGTGCCACTGCTGGCTTGCCCAGCAGTGCTGACGGGCGCTGATGCATCACTCGCTGTTTCGCGTCGTCGCAAGCAGTAACGCCACACATCCACCGATGCCGGCGACGACCGCCAGTCCGCCGTAGGTCCATTCATCCGTCGGGGCATAGCCGGCGAACGTCGGGCCGAGACCACCGATGCTGAAGCAGACCATGTTGCTGAAGCCGTACCCCAGACTTCGTCGGCGAGCGGTCACGTATTGAGCGATCAGACTGTTGTAGAACGGTTGATTCATAAAGTGGACCAAGGCCAGCACGCACGTCGCTGCAACGCGCATGGCTCCCGTCGCGAAGGACATCCACAGGAGCAGGGGCACGTTAGCAAGCAGGACGAAAGTCAGTCCCCACTCCAGGCGTCCGGGCCTTGCCAGCCGACCAGCCACTGACTGCCCGACGATGCCGCACGAAAGCACGAGGGCCGCCAACCGATTTCGCATCCCTTCGGAGGAGACATTCGCAAACGAGAAACCGGCATCGTCCAGATACCGCGGCAGAAAGTGCATGAAGGCCGCATAGATGAATCCCGACAGCACCCCGGTCGTCAGCAGGATCGCATAGCGCCGGGTATCGCCACGATCGACTTCATGGACTTGAGCGATCGGTTGAGTCGTGTCGGAGGTTGATGTCGCTGTCCGAGTTTCCTTGAGTCGCCATGCGAGAACGAGCATCAAGGCGAGTCCGGGCAATGAGAGGCCCAAGTAGTACTCCCGCCACGTCACCTCACCACTGCTGAAGACGATCCCCGCCAGGAAGGGAGCCCCCGCGATGCCCATTGAACCGAAGATGCCGTGCCATCCGAGTGCTGCACCGCGCGTCTCGGGGGTCGTTTCGTGAGAGATCAGCGCCAAACCAGCGGGGTGATAAATGCTGGCAAAGCTGCCCATCATCAACATGGCGAGGAATACCATGTTGAATGACCGTGACAGCCCGGCGAGGACACACGTCGCAGCACAACCTGCCAGGTAGATGAGCAGCAGCCGCTTGGAGCCGTATCGGTCGACAAGCCAGCCGGTCAGCACGGCACCGACTCCAAACGGGATTCGCCAGACGGTGCCTAGCAACCCCGTCTCTCGTGTGCCGACGTGAAACTCCGCACCGATCATCTGCTCCACGCTCGGCAGCGCAAGCTCGAACACATGCACCAGAGCGTGTGCGCAGGAGACGAGCAGGATCAATCGAAAGGTCGTACGAGACATGGGCGGCCCATCGTAGCGAGATGATTCACCCGACCCAAGCCGACGGCTCCGCTGTCGATCGGATGCCCCTTCACCTCGACCTCTCGGTTCAATCGCGGTGCAGAGAAATCGCGACTCGGATGCTGCTGTGAGTCGAGATCGGTATCATCAAAACATCGCTGAGTCTGCAATGGTCAACCCTACTCCTCGACTCCAGGGACGTGTCGCTATGAAACACTTCTCACTCGCAACTCTTCTCTTCATCTGTCTGGCCTCCACGGTCAACGCTGACGACTGGCTGCAGTGGCGTGGTCCGGTACGAGATGGCAAATCGGCGGAAACCGGT
This sequence comes from Planctomycetaceae bacterium, assembly GCA_020426505.1. Classification (GTDB taxonomy): domain Bacteria; phylum Planctomycetota; class Planctomycetia; order Planctomycetales; family Planctomycetaceae; genus JAHBXU01. The sequence goes on from JAGQPX010000034.1 coordinate 56,198, forward strand.
CTCTTGCAACAATGGAGAGAAGGCGGGCCGGCCCTGCGTTGGAAGCGGACCGACATCGGCACCGGATACTCGTCGCCCGCGATCGCGGCTGGCGTGCTGTATGTGCAAACAACACGAGGCGAGGAGGAACTCGCCCTCGCCCTCAATGAGCAAACCGGCGAGGACAAGTGGTCGGTTCCCATCGGCAAGGTTGGCAAGAATCGTGGGCCACAGTACCCCGGCACCCGCAGCACCCCGACCGTCGATGGCGATCGTATCTACTGCCTGTCCTCGGACGGAGAGTTGACCTGTCTCGATGTGGCCAGCGGCGAACAGAAATGGCAACGCCAACTCAAAAATGACTTCGCAGGCGTGTACGGCGCGTGGGCCTATTCGGAGTCGGTGTTGATCGACGATGACAATCTCATCTGCACGCCGGGGGGCGATCGGGCGTCACTCGTGGCACTCAATAAACTGACGGGTGAGACAATTTGGGAGTCAGCGGTGCCGGACGGAGGCTCAGCGGAGTATTCGTCGATCATGATCGCAGACGGTGGCGGACGGAAGCAGTACGTGCAGTTCGTTCGCTCAGGACTCGTGGGAGTCGACGCGTCATCCGGCGAGTTCTTGTGGATGTACGGAAAGATCATTGACCCGGGGGCAAACATTCTCACGCCGATCGTCGAGGGGGATAACGTGTTTGCAGCAGGGTCTCGCACGGGGGGAGGTCTCGTTCAGCTCAAGGCTGACGGCGACGGAGTGACGGCTGAGGAGATCTACTTCAACAACAAGCTCACGCCTTCCATCGGAGGAGCCGTGTTGCTTGATGGTCACCTCTATGGTGCCACCAGTGCTGGCCTGTTCTGTGCGGACCTCATGACGGGCGAATTCAAGTGGCAGGAACGTTCGGTCGGAGCCGCCTCCGTGTGTTACGCCGACGGACGGCTCTACGCGAGAGGGCACAAGTCAGGCGAGGTTGCGTTGATCGAAGCAACGCCCGAGGCGTATCGCGAACAGGGTCGATTCGAGCAACCGGACCGCAGTCTGAAGCCCGCATGGCCGCACCCCGTCGTGGCCAACGGCGGACTCTACCTCCGCGACTGGGAATCACTGCACTGTTACGACATCAAAGCGGCAGAGTGACCACGCATTCGACCCGTCGAAATCCCAACTTTCGGGAGCAATGCCCCATGATTCGTATGCAAGGTTTGCGATCTGCTGCGAGTGTCGTGCTGGTCTTGTCTGTGACGTGTCTGCTGCACGCAGACGACACGATCATGATGCGAGCCGGGACGGCGAAAGCTGTCATCACACCGCAGGACGGTGACGACCTGACGCTTGTGATGGGTATCAAACCGTCCGGGGTGACGCACGACATCTATGCCCGCGCACTGGTGCTTAGCGACGGCGAGCAACGACTGGCGATCGTGACGTACGATCTCAACTGCCTCGACGTCGCGACGCCCATCCTCCGCAAGCGGTGCAGAGACGAACTCGACATTGATGCATCACGACTCATCATTCTCTCGACGCACAATCATGCGGCTCCGATTCAAATCGTACCGGACAACTTCGAGTACGGACGCTGGCTCGCGGACCGCAGCTTCGACCTGATCAAGGATGCCATCGCTGCTGAACAAGGACCAGCACGGGTGAAGATCGGCAGCGGAGAAGGTCACTTCGTGCAGAGTGTCGGACACGCACCGGTCGACTCCGAGATTCAGGTGATGCAGGTCGACTTGAATGACAAACCGTTGGCTGTCCTCTTCAATCACCCGACACATCCGTTGCAGTTCTCACGCACGGAGATCGACACGGGACATCCGGGGTACGCCGTCGACCAGATCGAAGCTCAGGTTCCCGGCGTGATGGCGATGTACGCAGACGCCTGCGGCGGCAATCAGTTTCCCGATCGTGGCACGGTCATGTACGGCACCAAAGAGCAGATGATCGAGTTGGGGCACGAACTCGCGTCAGCCGTGCTGGGAATCATCGACCAGCCACTCCTGGATGTCACCGGTCGCATCACGTCCAAACTGGAAGTCATCCCACTCCCTTTGGACGAGCCGCTCTCCTACGAGGACGCCAAGCAACTCGCAAAAGAGGAACGCGTGCCCCTCGATATCGGACTGGTCCCGTACCCGCATCCCGATCGCGGGACGAACTGGATCCGCCAGCTGCTCAAGCATCACGAGGAGAACATCCCGTTCCCCAAGCTGACGACCGATCGTGTCTGTACGGATGATGCATTCCTTGTCCGCGAGTACGAGGAGCCACGCGAGTTTCCCTGCGAGTATGAAGAGGTGATTGTGACCCGCATTGGCCCGATGGCGTTCGTCGCTATGCAGGGCGAGGTCTGCGCGCCGATCGGCATGCGGGTCAAAGATCACCTCCGCCGGTTCGGTCTGCCAATGATGGTGTTCGCCTACATGGGCGAACACAACCTCTACATCCCCACGCGGGAGTTGGTCCGGGTCGATGCGTATCAGGCGAAGGTGATCCGCATCCAGTACGCCTCCCCCGTCGGCTGGGCGCCCGAGGTCGAGGATGAGATGGTCCGAGGCGTGATCAAGGTCGTACGGTCGGTGTTCGACGACGTGCCTTCCACGAAACAGAAAAGTCTCGAAGAGCAATTCGAAGCGGCTCAATAACGCATCCGCATGTGACGGGTCACGCTCCCCGGAAGTTCGACTCTCGCGGGCCCATGTACTTCACGCCCATCTCCGGCGTGTCAATCTTCACCTGTCCGGCATGCAGTGAGTCAACGCCACCGATGACCATTCCGGACGTCAACAGCGTGCGTTCGACCGGGTAGGGGGCACGGTCTTCGTTCACCAGAGTCTCGATGTGACGTGCCAGCGGATTGAAGAAGTCGGCTGTCGTCGAACCGTGGCCCGGCATCGGCAGGTACATCTGGCATGCGACGACCTCGTCAGTGTCGCTGCGGAGGCCCGCGTAGTTGAAGTCCTGAATGCCAGTCAGAAACATCGTGGTGCGGAAGCCGTCGCGATGCTCGATGAAGTAGACCGTCATCTCGGGCAGGGCTTTTTGGGCCCACTCGAATGTGACCGCATCCGTCGGGAACCCGCCTTCGACCGGCAGGTTGTGACTGCAACAGAGAGCCGAGACCATCAATCGCCGCGTCGTCTCACGATCCGAGCCTGCGAGGATCTCCCACACCTTTTTGCCTTGGACGGCATGCACACTCTCGATGCCCACTTCACCACCCTTGCGTCGCTCGGACATACACTGGGCCGTTTCGAGGGCATGGAAGTCGTAGCTGTCGACTCCGCCGTACCCGACACACACACTCTCCTTGAGAGGCACCCCGTACGGCATATCGATTCCTGGCAACCGCCAAGTCACCGGCAGCGACGAGCCAGCGAGAAACGGAAAATCCAACCGTCGTGAGTCCTCGACCATTTCGACACACTCGTCCCATTTTGTCGAGAGATGTTTGTCATTGAACACCGGAACCGATCGCCCGCTGTCCTCGAACACCTTGACCACTTGCTTGAAGAAGTCGTACCGCGGATATCGAGTTTGCCCCTTCTCGTTGCGGGGGTAGTTCCCATGCTCGGCGATGATCACAACGCCATCGACCGCCAGTTTGTCTCCGCCAAGCGTCAAGGCCTCAGCGATCGTGTCGAACTGGTTGAGTTTGTGTCGCTTGATCCGTTCGCGACCGAGGTCGTTCTCCGGGAACTGGTCGATGTAGATCGATGCGACATCGAATCGCGGTGCCTGCCAATGTCCCTTCCATGCGTAACCCAGGGTGTGACGATCGAGGAAGTGCTGCGCGTGCGAGTGACGATGCACGACCGTGCCAATGAATGCGATCTTCTTGCGAGACCCCTGATCAGCAGCCCACGCGGGTGAGGCTCCCCATGCGGTTGCAGCGAGAGCGGACGTCGAAGCAGCGAGAAAAGATCGTCGATTGAGCATGAGAAAGGCCTTCCTCTTGTCGGTGGGTGTGCAGGGCGGGCGAGGAATCTATGATGTCACTTACGAACGGTTCGTGCAACAACGCACTGACGTCACAACATCCCCTCTCCCCTTGAGGGAGAGGGACGCGCCTGTCACCCAGAGGAACTCCTGATGAAACACTTGCTTCGTGTCTGCCTGAGCTGTGTGACGATCCTTGTGCTTACGAGTTACGTGCACGCAGAGTTCCGTGTCGGAGCTGCAACCGTGGATGTCACGCCCGATCATTTGCCCGTGCTCGTGAACGGTGGCATGCTCAGTCGGACGATCGACACGGTCAACACACGACTGCACGCACGGTCGATCGTGCTTGATGACGGCAACGAACGGCTGGCGATCGTCGTGGTCGACAGTTGCATGATGCCACGACCGTTGCTCGATGATGCAAAAGCACTCGCTGCCACGCGGACCGAGATCGCAACCGATCGCATGCTCATCTCAGCCACGCACACTCACTCAGCACCATCGACGATGAGTTGCCTCGGCACCGAAGCGGACGATGCTTATGTTCCATTCCTGAGAGAGAGGCTGGCCGAGGCAATCGCAGCGGCGGAGGCGAATCTCGAACCGGCTCAAGTCGGCTGGGCGGTCGGCAATGCGGCTGAGTACACTGCTCTCCGACGTTGGATCAGGCGACCGGACCGAATCGTCAACGACCCGTTCGGCAACCCGACCGTCAGGGCCAACATGCATGCCGGTGCGAACTGGGATGACGTCACCGGCGAGTCGGGTCCGGAAGATCCGGACTTGTCGCTCATCGCGTTTCAGTCGACGGAAGGTCGACCGATTGCCGTGCTGGCCAACTTCTCGATGCACTACTTCAGTGATCAGGCATTGAGCGCGGACTACTTTGGTCTGTTCTGTGAGGGCCTGCAACAGCATTTGGGCACCGGAGCGAGCGATGACCATCCGCCATTCGTCGGCGTCATGTCGCATGGATGCAGCGGCGACATCTGGCGACGTGACTACAAGATCCCTGCAGACAAACGCAACGATGCACAGAAGATTGACGAGTTCTCACAGGGACTACTGAACATCGCACTCGAAACGTACGACACCATCGAGTACCAGTCGGAGGTCGACTTGGCGATGGCTGAGACGCGGATGCAACTGAACTACCGCGTCCCCGATCAGCAACGGCTCGAATGGTCAAAGCAGGTCGTCGCTGAAATGGGCGAACGACCTCCGAAGGATACGACTGAAGTCTATGCCCGCGAGCAAATCATCCTGTATGAACGACAGTCGACCGAGATTGTTCTGCAGGCACTCCGCATCGGCGACATCGCGATTGCCACGACCCCCAACGAAACGTACGCACTGAGTGGACTCAAGCTCAAACTGCAAAGTCCGCTGTCGAAAACAATGGTGATCGAGTTGGCGAACGGAGGCGATGGCTACATTCCGCCGCCCGAGCAACACCTTCTCGGTGGTTACAACACGTGGCCGGCACGGTCAGCCGGGCTGGAGGTGACTGCTGAGCCGAAGATTGTCGAGGCGGACCTGCAACTGTTGGAGCAGGTCGCCACACAGCCGCGTCACCAGTACCGCCAGAGTCGGGGTGCTTTGGCTCAAGCCGTTCTTGATGCGAAACCGATCGCCTACTGGCGGCTCGACGAGTTTGCTGGACCGCTCGCCGCCGACGCAACAGGAAACGACCATGCTGCGACCTACGAGCCGGGAGTCGTGTTCTTTCTGGAGGGACCCGAGTCGCACAGCTTCTGCGTCAAAGATGAGACCAACAGAGCTGCTCACTTTGCGGGAGGGCGTCTTCGCAGTTCGCTCTCGTCGCTGGATGTTGAGTATTCCATGTCACTCTGGTGCTGGAACGGCATGCCCACGGATGCACATGAGATGGCCGGCTGGATGTTCTCACGCGACCGCGATCATGGTGTCTCATCATCGAGTGTTCACCTCGGCCTCGGCGGCACATCCCATCCCGGCAAACTCGTCCTGCTGCACAACGGCGAAACGCTCGCAGGTCGCACCCCACTCGAACGCTGGACATGGCACCACGTCGTCCTCGTCTGCGTGAACGAACAAACGCACGTTTACCTCGACGGCAACCCGGAGCCTGAGATCAGCGTCGAGTCAGAAGTCGCTGCGACACCAATCAACGACCTGTTTTTCGGCGGACGTAGTGACAACCAATCCAATTGGGAAGGCCGCCTGGACGAGATCGCCATCTTCGATAGAGCACTGAGTCCCGACGAAGTAGAAACCCTGTCTGCGGAATGACCACCGACCGGTGGCATGCCAATTACCAGACAGAAAACGTTCAGTCAATCGAAGGCGTCAATGTATTGGAATGCCGGAGAGCGTATTTGAAAAGGGTTAGTT
>JAGQPX010000240.1 GCA_020426505.1 Planctomycetaceae bacterium
GGTTTGTCTGGCAGTTGGTCGGCGGAGATGCGAGCGAGTTGCCGCGCTCGACGTGTCAGGCGGGGTACAAGGGCATGTGGAGTGCGGAGGACGGTTTTCCCTCCAGCGACTATCTGGCAGCCCTGCACCCCAAGCTCGCCAACGTCGTCGCTGAGAAGATGCCGGGGCGACTCTGCCCGCCGGGATCATGTGTCGGCGGACTGGTGCCCGAGTTGGCCGGCCGTATGGGACTGCCCGCAGGCACACCCATCAGTGCGGCCATCATCGACGCCCATGCAGGCGTGCCGGGGGTGGGAGCGGCCGAAGCGGGCGTGCTCGTGATGGTCATGGGCACCAGCAGTTGTCATATGCTCAACTCGCACGAGAACAAAAATGTCCCCGGCGTGGCGGGCATCGTGAAGGACGGCATCCTCCCCGGCTTCTATGGCTATGAGACAGGACAGGCAGCCGTCGGCGACGCGTTCGACTGGGTCCGCAGACTGACCGGGCAGGATGACTTCGCTGTACTGACTCAGGAAGCAGCCGAGCTTCCGCCCGGCTCAGAAGGCGTCTCCTGCATCGACTGGTTCAATGGCTGCCGCACGCCCCTGATGGACGGACGACTCACCGGCCAGTTCACCGGCCTGAAGATGAACCATCGCCCCGTCCATCTCTACCGGGCCGCACTGGAAGCCTCCGCATATGGCGTGCGTTGGATCGTCGACCTGCTTAAAGACAATGGCGTGCCGGTAACGCGTTACGTCGCCTCCGGCGGACTCCCCCATCACAATCCATTACTGGTGCAGATCTACGCGGACGTGCTCGGCGAGTCGATCGAAGTCCCCGCGTCCAAGCAGGGTCCAGCCTTGGGAGCAGCCATCCTCGGTGCACTCGCAGCGGGCGACAAGGCCGGGTTTGCCTCGGCCGAGGAAGCCGTCCGCTCGATGACATCGGCGAGCGGTGAGACAAAAGTCGTCAAGCCAAACGCAGACGCCACCAGACAGTATGCACTTCTTTACCAGAACTACCGGCGAGAAGCCGACCGACTCTCAGCCAAACAGGACTAATTCAAGATGAGCACCAACGGACAAAAACTCTCGGACAAACAAGTTTACCTCATCGCCAGTGGCGACCTGCGGTTGTCGGCCAATCAGACCTGCTGGCCCGCTCAGAAGGAGATGGAAGACGCACTCGGCAAGGCGGTCAGCGACCTCGGGTACGAAGTCGTCCGTGCCCATCCGTATTGCGAACAAGAGAAGCACGGGTTCATCTCGTCCCAGCACATGGGGCTGGAGGTCTTCCGTGGCCTGGACACGGATGCGCCGCTCATCGTCGCGGAGGCCGTGTGGCAATACTCGCATCATGTGCTCGCCGGGCTAACGACCCATCGTGGACCGATCCTCACCGCGGCCAACTGGTCGGGGCAGTGGCCCGGTCTCGTCGGCATGCTCAACCTCAACGGGTCGCTCACCAAAGCGGGGGTGAAGTATTCGACGCTGTGGAGTGAAGACTTCACCGATGAGAAGTTTCAGAACGGCCTCAAGAGCTGGCTCGAAACCGGCAGTTGCTCGCACGAGAAGGATCACGTCAAACCGTTGAGCCAGTGCAGCGTGCCGGACGATGCCCGCGCGACGGGGCAGGAGTTGGCCGACACGCTCAAATGCGATAAGGCCATCATGGGCGTTTTCGACGAGGGCTGTATGGGCATGTTCAACGCCATCATCCCCGATCACCTGCTCAACCCGACCGGCGTTTTCAAGGAACGGCTGAGCCAGTCGGCCTTGTACTACGAGACGAATCAGGTGTCCGACGACGAGGCGACAGCCGTCCGCAAGTGGATGGAAGACGAAGGCATGACGTTCCACACGGGCAGCGATCATGACACCGAACTGACCGACGATCAGATTCACCTCCAGTGCAAAATGTACATCGCAGCCGTGCGGATCGCGGACGACTTCGGCTGTGACCTGATCGGCATCCAGTATCAACAGGGACTCAAGGACCTGCTCCCCGCGAGTGACCTTGTCGAAGGCACGCTCAACAACGTCAAACGACCGCCGGTGAAGAGCCGTGACGGCTCACGCGTGCTCTACGACGGCGAAGCCGTCGTGCACTTCAACGAGGTCGACGAGTGTGCTGGGCTGGATGCTCTGTTGATCAACCGCACGCATAAGGCCCTCGGACAGCCCGTCGAGACGACGCTGCACGACATCCGCTGGGGTGATGCAGACCGATCGGGCACGGTCGACGATTACGTGTGGGTGTTCCTCATCAGCGGAGCAGCCCCACCCGCGCATTACGGCGGCTGGCAGCACGCGGACGGGCATCGTCAGCCTCCGATGTACTTCCCCAACGGCGGCAGCACCCTCCGGGGCAACTCCAAGCCGGGCGAGATCGTCTGGTCCCGCATCTTTATCGAGGAGGGCAAACTCAAGATGGACATCGGCCGCGCTCACGTGGTCGAACTCCCCGAAGCGGAGACCGAGCGCCGCTGGCAGGAGACGACCCCCCAATGGCCCCTCATGCACGCCGTCCTCCACGGCGTCACCCGCGACCAACTGATGGCCAAACACCAAAGCAACCACATCCAGGTCGCCTACGCCACCGACGCCGAGCAAGCCAACCACGCCCTGTGGACCAAAGCAGCGATGGCCGAAGGACTGGGCATCGAAGTTAACATCTGTGGTGATGTGTGACGTGTGAAGACGCTGGCGATCAAGCGATCAGAGGTCCGGAAGTAGGTTGCATGTGTAACGCGAAATGCAATGTTATCGGTCAGTGCATTCCACTTCGTTTCATGTACCCTACCTTACTGTCGTTGGCGATCACTCATGCGCACCAACGAGGATCAGAAAACCCAAGCCAAAACACCCGAGGCCTCCGACACCCGTAAGAAAAATTCCTAAGAGTCCGAATGACTCAATCAATTTCGCAGGGTGAAACCCGTCCTCATAGGGGACGATTACGAGTTCTCCCGGATTCTGCTTCGCGAGACGTGTCGCTTCGAGTTCTGCGGAAAACCGTCCAAAAGATGCGTCTTCTGTCGGAAGGGAGCTCAACCCGACGCCAGCAACATACGTGAAATAAAGTAGGAAAGATCCAAACGTCCAGCAGGCGATTGCTATGGGAAGGGAGTTAAACAACCAGTACTTCAGACGAGTCGGGCGAGAAGAATGTGTCCTCATCACGGCTATCCCTGTTTGATTGATTTCGAATAGATCGCAGGCTGCTCCACGGATCGGAGAAACTTCCAAGTTTACTTGCGGGGCATCCAGATTCGAAACTATCATTCTACTAATGTCAGTTGATCGACGTCCATGCGATTTCGACATTTGTTCGGTGGGTGGCCGGGGCTGGAGTGACATCAGGAGCGAAGACCCGCCGGGTGCCCTTGTTTCATGCGATCACGTTCATTGTCAGCGGTGACCAAGTTGGGTGGCATGCTCTCATGCCGATAGGCAGGTGAGCATGTTTTCCGGGGACGTCGGAACATGGCGACCCGACTAGCGCCGTGACGCCATGCCACCCATCTCCGGTGGGTGGGCGGGTCTGGAGTGACGTCAGGAGCGAAGCCCCGGGACGGCTGCAGGATCACGTGGCGAAGAGAGTTGCACAGTCAGTCGATGCGGACGCCCGCGATCGCCGGGGCTTCCTTCCCGATGGTCAGTCCAGCCCCGGCCACACAAGGGATGACCAAGCTGTGTCGCATGCTCTCACGCCGATCGACAGGTGAGCATGTGGGCACGGAGTCAGGGCATGGAGACCCGGTCAATGGCCGGGCAGCTTTGTTCTGGTGGGTTGCTGACTAGCCGCGACCGTGAGGGAGCGGAACGTCACACACCCCGATCCGCTTCCTGACGGGCGCGGCTGGTTGGCGTCTCCACGCTTCGATCGCGAGAGGGCACTCGTGCCGTGACGCCCGTATTGGTGCATCGCTGTCGCCGATGGTACATTGGTTGTTCATTCAGGAGACACAACCATGTTCCGGTTCTTGAAGGAAGTCGTCCCGAAAATGGACGCAACAAAAGTTGTCATCACGCTCCGTCGTGATGACAGTATCGCTTGGACGCGTTCCCATTTGCTGGACGTTGACACTCCATCCGCTCATCACGCGGAGCGTGATGGCTCCTTTGATTCCCGATGGTCGCTCGTGAAGTATCGGACCATTTGTCGATCGGCTGCTGTGTTTGCGTGTTTGATGACAGCGTTTGTGGCGATCGCCGACGATTCTTCGTCCCCGGGTGAGTCGCGCACGTATCGCAACACGCTGAGGCGGTTGGAGAATCCGGCTCCGTTGTTGGCGGATCATCCGCGGTTTGTGCAGCCGGTGGAGGAGGTGACGCGGTATGAAGCGCCGCTGTTGGTCGATGATGAGGGGGCCGATCTGTCAGTGCGAGCATGGCGGTTCTCGTACAATGCGCGGGGCATTATTGAGATGCCGAACCGGTTGCGGAGTGATCAGACGGCGGTGATCATGGTGCATCCGTGGGGCATCGATGATGGGCAGGGTTGGACGACGCCCGAACCGGCGGGCGTGTGCGACTTCTGCACGCTGGACAAGAATCACCTCGCCGCTGAGCATACGCGGACGGTGATCGATCCGTTCATCAAACAGATGAGGCCGCACG
>JAGQPX010000002.1 GCA_020426505.1 Planctomycetaceae bacterium
ACACTCTGTCACCCCTAAATACGAGCGGCAGAGAAGGACCTTACAGCCATTTTGGAAGTTTTCTGAAAAACCTTCCTTGTTCCCATACCGGAGCTTGAGAACGAGGGGTCGACCTGCCGCCGCTGTCGCGGCTCGATCGATGTGCATGTCGATCAGGCGACGCGGGAGATTGGGACGGCGGTTTCTTCGAGTTCGGCGAGGATCAGACTACCGCGGGCGACGGCGTAGTCGGCGTCGGATGCGCAGCGGACATCGGAGACCTCCAGTGGAAACATTGTGTCGCGGAGAAGTTCCTCCATGAGGCCCTGAAACCCGGCAATCCGAGAGACGCCGCCCGTGCAGACGAGCGGCAAGGGTTGAGGCAGGTTCGCGATCGAGGTCTGCTGAACGATGTCGACACGGAACTTCGCGAGCGTTTCACCGATGAGTTCCTCGTAGAGCAGGGCGAGTTTCTGCTCGCGTTCGCTGAGCGGGTTGAGCACCGAGACAAGCCGGGACTCTTTCCAGCGGGTGATGGCGGCGAAGTCCAGATACTGATTCCCCTGAGCATCGAAGAGCACGCTCCCTTCGCTGTCGCTCAACCGTGTGTCAAGCCATTGGCCGCCGCGTTGAAGCAGACTGTGGGCAACTTCCTGACCGTGTCGGGCCAGACTCGCGCGGACCGCGCTTGCTCCGAAGTCGATGCCCATGCCGGTGAATCCATTGGCTCCCAGCTCCGCGAGGATCACGCATCGACCGGTCGAAACGACGCACGGTTCAAACCCCTTGAGCCGGACCAACTGGCTGAAAAACGTTCGCTCGGGAGAGTCGACATCTGTCGAGACAGCCCCGGGGACGGTCATCCAGCAGATCTGTCCGTTTGTCGCAGCCGGAGGAAGCAAGGCATCAATGAGTGATGCGATGACCTGACGGGCAAGTGGATCTTCGACCGGCAATCGTCCGCCGGGCATCAGTGGAATCGTGGGAACCTGCAGGGTCTCTGCGAGTTCGAGAGCCGATTGACCAATGACCAGCAAACTGTTCTGGCATCGACCGAACGACGCCGTGACACGCTCGAGCAGACGTCGGTGTCCGGGCGTGTCGGGCAGGGCGATGTACTCAGCGAGATTTGTGCGACCGAGCAGCCGTCCCCCCTCACGGCGAAGGGAGCGGATCTTTCGAGTCCCGATATCCAAAGCGATTGTCATCGACGCCTCTCCCGTTGCATGGCCACCAGAACCCGGTCCAACAGTCCGGTGTTCGATTGAGATTGATCACGAGACTCGACGTGCGCTTCGGTCGGAGTTGGCGGTGCTTCTTGAGCGTCGACGTTCTGTTCGGTTTCGACGTGTTCATCACGACGAAACGTCCGGACGTGTTCGACCGCTCGATCGAGCCTCGACTCGACAGCATGCGGATCGGCGAGCGGCGTGCGGCGACGCGTCTTCACCTTCGACCTTCGCTGCTGCTCCTTGGAAGCTTCGGTCGCGAAGTGAGGTCCGGCGAGCGAATGCGCTGGATCGATCATCAATCGTTTCTTGCCGACTTCTTTTCCGTGATAGTCCGTCTGCTTGATCAGGACGGCTCGCTCTTCGATGATGGGCAGTTCGTTCTCAATGAGTCGATCCAACGTCTTCCGTCGTCCGTTCGTATCGGCTTTGTCTCGCCTCGGAAGTTCCTGCTGCATTGTCTGGGCCGTTCGATCGATGCGTGACCAGATGATCGACACCACAAAACACATCGCCGCCAGCACCAGCACAGCCAAGGCGATGGACGCGGTGTTCAGCGATCGCAGGTGGGCGAGCTTCCCGTCGTCAATGGACGAAAGCGTCGCATCCCGAGGTGCGGGAACGGCGGCTGAGGCTTGTGTGAGCAGCGCGGCACCGGGGATCGAATCGATCTGAATGGCGTCACCGTGCACGACGTCTGAGATGATCGGTTCGCTCGCAGGGGTGAGATGCTCGGCCGAATCGTGTTGGACACCAGTCGTCACGTTCGTCTCAGCGTGATCGGGAGGCGATGCCAGTTCGGGGAACAGGTCGATGCTCGGTTCCGCGACCGACGCGACGGGTGCCGGCTGTGCGTGGTGGTGTGCCGCTGGTCGCTCCGGCACCGCGATCTCTGGGACGGGGGAAAGCTCCGGGGAGTTCATTGTCGACTCGGAAGGATACGCCCGCACGTCATGGCTGACCGGTTCGACGGACGCTGTCATCGTCGGTTGATCAGCGGGCTCTCCAATCATCGGTGCGAAGGGGAGTCCCGATTCGGGGTCGGTCGAGGAGAAGTCCAAAACGGGCAACGGCGACTCTTCGAAGGTCCGCGCCGGCTCTGCCGATGGTGACGGTGCCTCGCTGTCCGTGGGGATGGTCAACTGCGGAGCCACATCAATCGCCGGTGCAGGGCGATGCATGTTGACGTCTGCGGTGTGATCTCCCGTGTCATTCCACAGCGACGTCGCAGCAGCCCCATTGATGGGAATCGCCGGCGGAAACTCCTGAGCCTGCGAAAGTCCCGAGGGATCAAGCTGGCGAGGATCGAATACGAGGACATCCCCATCGACGAGTCGTTCCGGAAGTCGCCCCGGTTCGAGGAGTCCCCTCCGACTGTCGGTCCGGATCACCCTGATTGAACGAGCCAATTGCTGCTGTTGATGCAGAGCCTCGAGCACATAACCGATTGTCGCGTAGTTGGCGTCGAGCGGCACGATGATCGGTCGACTGCCGATGATTCCCACGAAGGCAACCTCGACGACGTTTTCATCCTCAACCGATCCATCACCGACCGTTCCCGAGGCGACTTGCACTCCCTCGCCCTGATCCTGTCCGGGTTGCGGTTGAGCGATCTCCTTCTGGAAGACGACCAGATCGCCGGGGAGCAGTTGTGGGAGTTCGTTGGCATTGGGGAAGACATGAATGGCGACTCGACCATTGCGAATGATCTGCGCCATTCCGGTCGCGTTGTTGCTGAGACCGTTGGCGGATTGCACGAGCAGACCGAGTTCGATCCGTCGTTGAGGCGAGGAGTACGTTCCCGCATGTCCTGCTGGGACGGCTCCCATGATTCCGAAGTAGGACGGTCCGGCGGCATGTTGTGTGTTTCCAAACTCACGAACGCCGGGGGCTTCGTGGCGAACTCCGGACGATCGACTGTCGAATCTTCGAACTCCACCTCGCTGTGCACCTTCATAGGGAATGACACCCTGAGCGCTGATGGTCGATGTCGCGAACATGGTCAGGACCACGGACATCAGACAGAGAGACATCGAGAAGAGACGTCGATGATTGATCATCTTGAATTCAACCGAAAGTGAGGGGCGAGGGCGACGTCGGGGAAGGGGACGTTCCCCACGGACTCGTGGAAGTCCCGTGACCGTCGATCTCCTGACGAACGACCATGTGCAATTCTTTCATCCCGCACGTACGCTCCGAACCGCGCACGGATCATCCGTGACTCCGCATGTGCATTGCGTACAACTGTCATAATCGGACTGATGGTCAGGGTCGCATCAGCGAAAATCAGGACGGATGTCCAACCCACGTCGGGTTTTTATCTTCGTAAATCTTTATCTGGCGTCGCGATATGAGAATTGGGCGTGATTCATGTGTACGGAGTCCCTATAATCCGTCGATTGAGTGAAGAAGGAGATGAAACATCAACTTCGGGCCAAACGCGTGCTACTCTTGTCATGCGTGACTTCTCGCGGTTCAAACAGGTTTCCCTTCTGCGTTGATTCAAACGCTTATGCCTGCAACCTACAAAACACATCCCACGCATGATCCGATTGCGGAGATGCGTCTGCCCCGGCTTGACCTGAGCAGTTGCCCGCATGGCGAACGTGAGGAGCGGCTTTCCAAACTTGGTTCCTCCGAGTTTGCGCTCATCCTCGGCAATGACTTGCGTGTGTTACCGATGGTGATCAATTCCCTTTCCGGCAGATTCCACCGGTTGGGAATCTGTGAGGAAAAGATCTCCGCCCGACTTGCTGTCGCGATTGAGGAAGCACTCGTCAACGCCATCGTGCATGGCAACCTCGAGATCTCCTCAATCGTTCGAGAGCAACCGGGGAATGTCTACGAAAAGATGATTCAGGCCCGACGTCTCGATCCCCGTTTCCGCCACCGCCGCGTGCACGTCATCTGCCGCTTCGGACCGCGGCAGGGGAGTGTCATCGTGCGTGATGAAGGACCGGGATTCGACGTCATGAGACTTCCCGATCCGACTGACGCCGAAAACCTGTCCCGATCTTACGGACGGGGCATCCTGCTGATGCGTGCGTTCTTCGATGATGTCGACTACAGCCCTCAGGGGAATGCGGTCATGCTCATCAAGCGGAGTGAATCCGCCTCAGCTGCCGACGAATTGGTCAATTCGCTCGTCGCCGGCTGACCTCGAACAGGCGACGGTTGCAAAATCCGGACGAGTTATGCATCGTTGAGTCGAAGTTGCGACGGAGACTGCCCGCCGAATGGATGGCACCGTCGTCGAAACTGCTGAGCATCGCGGTTTCTGAGACGTCATGTGTGCCAACGGTCGTCAGAGAATCACACAGGGAGGAGTTCGATGAAGTTATTGATCACCGGATGTCTGACAGTTTTGGGACTGTCGACATTTTCCGCCATCTCGTCTGCTCAACCGTCGGGTGGCGGTGAGAGAGATCGCCACGCGGAACTCCGTCGCCAGGCGGACTCCGCCTACCGTCAGCGGAACTTTCAGCAAACGGTCGAACTGACGTCTCAGGTCCTCTCGCAGAACCCTCAGGACCCCATCGCCCTGTACCTCCGCGGCAGCGCCCGCGTCGAACTCGGTATCGCCAGCAGCGATGGAAACCTGATCCGCGAAGGCATCGAGGATGCGCGACAGGCGATCCAGGCCGACAGCACTAATCGGGTCGAGTTTTATCTGCCTTACCTGTACGGCATGTCGCACCTCACGGCGTTGGAAGGGAACACCTCGCATGCGGAGATGGCGGTCAGGGTGGCGACCGATATCGCCGGACGGGAAGGCGTGCTGACCTCCAGCAAAAGCAATCTGCTGTACCAGAAAGCGCTCGCTCAATCCAAACTGGAAAAGTTCGCTGACGCTGCCGAGACGCTGCGGGCGACATTGGAAATCGCACCAAATCATCTGGCCGCTCACATGGCGTTGGCTGACGTCCTCGCCCGAAACGGCGACGTCGGCGACGCCGAGGCTGCTTTCACCAAGGCGATCGAACAGTTCCCTCAGAACCCACTCGTCTTCAACAATCGAGGAATGTTTTATCAGACGCAGAATCGCAATGCCGATGCTATTGCTGACTTCACCTCCGCGATCGAACTCGATGCGAATCATTTGCAGGCCCATCTCAATCGCGGATTCACGCGCTTGAATATCGGAGAGCACGCCGCTGCTCAGGGCGACTTCACACGGGCGATCGAGATCAGTCCCGATCATGCGCCTGCTTACGCTCTTCGGGCGACGTCGCAGCTTCTGCAGAACAAGGTCACCGAAGCCTTGCAGGACTACCTCAAAGTGATCGAGCTTCGGCCGTCCTATCCCCCCGCGCGGGCGGATATCGCCTTCGGATATTTCTTCGCAGGGCACTACGAAACGGCCGGACAGGCGTTCCAACAGGCACTCACTCTCAACCCGAACGCCAAGTATCTCGTGCCTTGGCGATACGCGTCGATGTCGCTCGCCGGCCAGCAGAATGCCGCCAATCAGGAGTATGCAGATATCTCCGGCAAACCTGCGGATCAGCGTGACTGGTTCGATCAGCTGACGCTATTCTTCATGGGTAAACTTGAGGAACGTGAACTCCTGACCGCGATCGACTCAACCGACGCGGGCATGCGTGATGCACAGTTGTGCGAAGCCTACTACTTCATGGGTCTGAAACTACAGCAACAGGGACAGGGTGACCCCGCCCGCTACTTCCGAAATGCTCTGCAATCGCAATCCAAGCAACTCTCTGCCTACCGGGCCGCCCAACTGGCACTCAATCGGATGCAGCAATAACAGTAACTGCGGGCGTCAATCCGTGTGGTGACGGCCCATCGGCTCCGTGTGGTGACGGCCCATCGGCAATGACCGATGCTCTCAGTCGCACTGCACGACAACGGCGCTGGCCTGTCCCAAGCGTGTGAAGCTCACGCTGAGCACGCTGCGGTGGTCCGTTGGCTGCGGTTCATCCCGGACGAGATTGAGATTGCAGGCCGGATCCGGATTGTCGCAGTTGATCGTCGGCGGGATCAACCCTTGCTGGAGTCCGATCAGGGAACCTGCCAGTTCGATATTCCCCGACGCCGCCGCTGAGTTGCCTATGGCTCCCTTGAGAGCAGTGACCGGGATCTTGGCTCCCCTGTCGCCGAACACCTCGTGGATCGCGCGTGCCTCGTCCAGATCGGCCTGCACGGCTCCCAACCCGTGAGCGTTGATGTGTCCGACATCATCAGGAGTCAGCCCTGCGGACCGGAGTGCGGCACGCATCGCGTTGGCAACCGCCAGCTGATGATTGTCCTGCACACACGATGAGCCACCGCCGGCAAGATACCCCAGGATCTTCGCGCCGCGAGATTTGGCGTGTTCCTCAGTTTCGAGCAGGAACGAACACGACCCTTCGCCGACCACCTCTCCGTTTCGCTCCGCGTCAAACGGTCGACTGCTCGCGTTTGGATCACTGGGCCGGTATCCGAGTTCTTTCCAGATGGCCGCATGGACCACTTTGAACTCATGCAACCGGGCTCCCGTGGCACCGGCGACCATGACATCCGCTGCCCCTCGACGAATGACCCCCAGGGCCTCGGTCATTGCGAGATGTCCGGACGCTTCGTCCTGCGTGACCGAGTTACTCGGCCCGCGGGCATCGAGGAAGATGGCGATGTGACAAGCAGGCATGTTCGGTAGGTACTTCAGCAGCCACAGCGGCTCCATCGTCGGAAGTCCCTGCTTGCCCCATTTACTGAATGAGAAATCACCCTTCTCATCGAGGCAGTTCCAGCAAGGGTCGTTCAACTGCGTCGGCGGGCTGAACATCAGGTTCGCGCCGAAGTCGATCCCGATGCGGTCATGGTCGACGGCATCCAGATCCAGTGCAGAGTCTTCGAGCGCCATCATGGCCGAGGCGGTCCCCATTTGAATGTCACGGCACATCACCTTGATGTTCTTCCGCTGATTCTTGGGGATGATGTTCCTGGCGACCTTCTCATCGAAGTCAGAGATCTCGCCGCCCACGAACCCCGGAGACAAGGCGTTTGAGCCGTGGTACTGGTGCTCAACAGGACCGATCCCGGTCTGGCCTGCCGCGAGGTTTGTCCAGAACGGTTCTCTGCCGACTCCAATCGGACTGATGACCCCGACGCCCGTGATCGCCACGCGCGGTCGAGAATTTAGACGCTGACTCATTCTGCCCTGAGTGCCTCACTTATGGGACGTTGGATGACGTTCGTTGATCGACCATCCTCAGCCGCTTTGTGATCGCGAATGACGATGTCTCACAAGTCGTCACAATGACGTCCTGCGGTGTTCCCAGCCTGTCCAGTGGTTGATGAAACGACGGTAGTTCTTGAAAACGACTCGTACTGACCCAGAGCCGCTCTCAACTTCCACGGTATCGTATGGTTAGGGATACCCGTTGTGAACCGCACCGTCAACGTCAGCGGGGAGTTGTCGGACAACCTCCCTCATGATTTCGGCGGCCTTCAGGACGTCTTCGCGGCTCGCATTGAGGTGCGTGCAGGCTCGTAACCTGTGCTGCCCCACCGAATAGAGGCGGACGCCGTTCTCCCCCAGCCGACTCTGCAGAGTGTGAGCTGCCCCACACTTCGGGTCCAACTCGAAAAACACGAGATTCGTCTCGACACTCTCCGGATCAGCCGAAATCCCGTCGATGTGGTCGATTTCCGCAGCGAACAGGCGGGCATGCTCATGGTCCTCAGCGAGACGGTCGATGTGATGGTCGATCGCGTACAGGGCCGCCCCGGCGACAATGCCGGCTTGCCGAAGCGCTCCGCCGAATAGCTTGCGAGCCCGTCTGGCACGGGTCACCACCTCCTGCGAACCGACCAGAACCGACCCCATCGGGCATCCGAGCCCTTTGGAGAAACAGACTGAGATGGTGTCCACATAACGGCCGACATCCGCCGGCGTGTACCCCCTCGCCACGCACGCATTGAACAGCCGCGCCCCATCGAGATGCACCTTGAGTCCATGTTCGTGCGCCCATGCTCCAACGCGTTGTAACTGGTCCAGCGGATACGTCCGTCCACCACCCAGATTGGTCGAATTCTCCAACGACAAGACCCGCGTCGGGCTGAAATGTTCATCGATCGGTCGCAGAATGCCTTCCAGATGCTCGACGTCGAGACGTCCGAATTCCCCCTCGATCGTCCGCACGCTCACCCCCGACAACACCGCCGGAGCGCCGCCCTCGTAGCTGCCGATGTGCGACAACTTCTCGATCAGCATCTCATCGCCAGCCGTGCAGTGGGACCAGACACCCATCTGATTCGACTGCGTCCCCGAGCAGGCATACACCGCCGCCTCCATCCCGAACATCTCCGCCATGCGAGCTTCGAGCCGATTGACGGTCGGGTCCTCTCCGACCGTATCGTCACCCAACTCGGCAGCCATCATCGCCTCCCGCATCGCCGGCGTGGGCAGGGTGACGGTGTCGCTACGAAGATCGATGGGGGTGTGAGACATCTTCGCTCGATGTATCAAGAGATCGGAAATGCAGCGGTTATTCTATCGTTCAGGTCAACGGTCGTCGAACGGCCTCAAATCGTCTTCGACATTCGTTTTGCCAGTCGGTCGAGGGCGGGGGAGATGTCGTCTGGTTGGAGGTGGACGTTGAGCAGAGTGAAGGTGTCTTCGTTGGCGAGGGCCGCTTTCATGGACTGATGCAGTTCGCCGACGCTGTTGACCTCGAAGCCCCAGCCGTCGCCGAGGAGGTCGTTCATGCGGTGATAGTTCCAGTTGAGGATGTCGTTGAACGGGCCATCCTGCAGGAAGCGTTCGGTCGTATAGCCTTTGTTGTTCAGGACCACAACGATCGGGTTGTAGCCATTGCGGACAGCTGTCGAGAGTTCGAGGCATGTCATCTGGAAGGCCCCGTCGCCGACGAGGACGAGCGGCCGCAGGTTTTTGTCCGCCGTTTGCACGCCGATCGCAGCAGGGATCGCGAACCCCATTGAGGTGTAGTACGCCGGGCTGAGGAACTCCGTGTGCTTGTGGATCGTCAGGTCACTCGCCGAGAACAGCGAATCGCCCACGTCTGCGACCACGACCATACCGTCGTCGAGGACTTCGTTGATGTGATCAAACAGACTGGCGATGGTTACCGGGTCGTCATCGTCGTACGTCCCCTTGGGGCGTTCCTTGCGCTTCGGGACGGAACTCTTCGGTTTCGCTTTGAGTTTGGCCTTCGCCAGTCCGCCGACGAAGTCTTCGAGCAGGACATCATGAAAGTGGTGATGGCCGATCCGCAGCTTCTCGCTGGTGACATAGATCGCCTGACCGGGGTCGAGGCGGGCCGTGTAGATGCCGAGGTTGATGTCCGTCATGAAGGTGCCGAGCAGGATCACGCAGTCGCTCGACTCGACGAACTCGGTGACCGATTGCCGGCCCATGGCTCCCTCGTAGACGCCGAGGTACAGCGGATGCTTCTCGCTGACGACGCTCTTGCCGAGCAGGGTCGCACACATCGGGATGTTGTTCGCTTCTGCCAGTTTGAGGACCTGCTCGCGGAGCCCGAACCGGTGAATCTCGACACCGGCGATGATGACTGGCTGCTTGGCTGCGTGGATCCTCTCCGTCGCCTCTTTCAGCGAGGCTTTCAGTGCGTCGTTGTTGCTCTGAAGTTGGGTGACGAGTGGCTCGTGAGGGTACAAAGCAGGGGCGTTGACCCGGTCGCGGGGAATTTCCAGATAGACAGGCCGCTTGTAACGGACGGCTGCCTCCAGGCAACGGTCGATCTCCCGAAACGCTGTCAACGGATCGTCGAGCGAGGCACTGGCGATCGTGATCTTCTCGAACACTTCCCGCTGCGTGGTGAAGTCCCGCACGCGGTGGTGCAGCAACGGATCGTTCTCCCGCTCCGCGATGCCTGGGGCTCCGCTGATCACCACGACCGGCGACTTCTCCGCGAACGCACCTGCAATCGAGTTACAGAGGCTGAGTCCGCCCACACAATATGTCACACAGACAGCACCAAGTCCGTGGACTCTCGCATATGCATCCGCTGCATAACCAGCGTTGTCCTCTCGGGTGCAACCGACCACATTGATTGGACTCTCCTCCAGCATGCCATAGAAGTTGAGTACGAAGTCACCCGGAATGCCGAACAGATCGTTGACGCCGTAGTGTTGAAGCCGGTCGATGAGGTAACGCCCGATCGTCTGTGGCTGACCGTTGTGTTGGTTGAGGGTCGCGGGTTGAGGGTTGAGGGTTTTCTTGCTGGAGCGTGACCGCTTGCCGGAAGCCTTCTTCCGTTTGGTCGACTTGGTCGTTGCTGCTTTCTTAGCCATAAGTTCGCTCCTTGTCACCGGGGTCGATCGTCGTGAATAGAACGCAGATGACGCTGATCTGGCGGATCAACACGGATTGCCTCCGCGTCTCAGTGCCTCCGTGGTGAATTATACGCATTCGACAAGACTGAGCAGTGTGGAATGTCAGCCAGAACGACCTGCCTACGATCCGACGTCGTCCGTTTTGTGTCTTCACAGTCACCTTTGGCGGGACGTCGTCCGGTCCAAGTTTCTGATCGCGGAAACTGCGGCCTCACCAAGTTCGCTCTCCTCGAAAGCACACTGAAAATCGTAGTCTGAATCCATCGCGAGATAACCACCTCGGTACCATTTCCGCATGGTCTGAAACTTGATCTGTCCGTCGGGTTCCAGCCAGATGTTGATCATCCAATAGCGTTTCTCCAACTGTTCCCACGATTCGACTTCCAGCCGCTGGAAGGCGTCTACGATCACTTCTTCGAACCGCTCGGGAGACACTCGCGGTCCGACCGTAGTCAATGCCTGATAGATCGCGTGTCCGAGCTCGCCAACAGAAGCCTCACCACGGAACTCAGTGACCGGCTCGGCAGGGCCTTCATCAGGATCGGTGCTCGAGACCTTTGAGCAGACGAATGTCACTTCGCTGTCGAAGTAAATGGTAGCTTGTGGGACTGGCTCGGACACTTCCGGCTCACTGGTCCTGAATAACCAAGTCTTGATCCACTGTATTATTGCACCCATCTCTGCGCGATCTCCGTGTCTCAGTGCCTCCGTGGTGAATTATACGCATTCGACGAATTCGCGTCAGAACCAAGTCTCGCAACCCTCAACTCTCAACCCTCAACCCACTACAATCGCAGCACAAACGTCAATTCACATTCACTGATTTAACGACAGAACGATGACCGACTACCGAATCGAAAAGGACTCGATGGGCGAGGTGCAGGTGCCTGCACAGGCATATTACGGGGCTCAGACGCAGCGGGCGGTTGAGAATTTCCCGATCTCAGGGTGGCCCCTGCATCCGGAATTGATCCATGCGATGGGGCTGGTCAAGCTCGCTTGTGCGACAGCCAATCGAGACCTCGGCAAGCTCACCGGTAGCGGCAAGAATCCGCTCGACGATGTACAGGTGACGGCTCTGATCGATGCCTGCCGCGAGGTGGCAGACGGCAAACATGACGACCAGTTTCCGATCGACGTGTTCCAGACGGGCAGCGGCACGTCGAGCAACATGAACGTCAATGAGGTGATCTCGAACCGGGCGATCGAGATCAACGGCGGCGACCGCTTCGAGGCAGCGAAGCCGGTTCACCCCAACGATCATGTCAACATGGGGCAGTCGACGAATGACACGTTCCCGACGGCCATTCACGTCGCCGTCGCTAGGTCGATCAAGCAGAATCTGCTGCCGGCACTTCAGCGGTTTGCGACAGTCCTCAGCGACAAAGCCAAGGAGTGGGATCAGATCATCAAAATCGGCAGAACCCATCTCGCTGATGCGACACCTCTGCGACTCGGTCAGGAGTTCGGCGGCTTCGCGCGGCAGCTCACGCTCTCGATCGAACGGGCCGAGCGAGCGATCAACGCCGTCCTCGAGTTGCCGGTCGGCGGCACCGCAGTCGGGTCGGGCATCAACACGCATCCGGAGTTCGGCGGACGAGTCGCCAAGGTGCTCGCTGAGGAACTGATGATCCCGTTTGTCGACGCGGCTGATCACTTCGAGGCAAACGCGCAGCGGGATGGGTTGGTCGAGTGTCATGGACAGCTCAAGGCGATCGCGACGACACTGTTCAATGTGGCGAACAACATCCGCTGGCTCGGCTCGGGACCCCGCTGCGGGTTCTACGAAGTGAAGATTCCCGACCTGCAGCCGGGCTCGTCCATCATGCCGGGCAAAGTGAACCCGGTGATGTGTGAGAGTCTGATGCAGGTGGCAACCCGCGTGATGGGGAACGACGGGTGCCTCACCGTCTGCGGGGCAGGGGGGGGACAGTTCCAGCTCAACATCATGATGCCCGTGATGGGGCAGACGACGCTGGAGTCGATCTCACTTTTGACCGGTGCAACCAATGCCTTCGTTGACCTGTGTGCAGAAGGCCTCGAAGCCAACGTCGAAGCGTGTGAGGCCGGCGTCGAAAAAAGTCTGTCGATGGTGACGAGTCTCAACCCGCACATCGGTTACGAGAGGGCCGCTGCCCTCGCCAAAGAGGCCTTCAAGTCGGGCAAGACGATCCGCGAACTCTGCACCGAGCAGAACGTGCTGCCGCCAGACGTGCTCAAAGAGGCGCTTGACCCTATGAGCATGACCGAGCCACACGCATAGTCGGGCATCAGAGCCGCGACGGTCAGGAGGCGACCGCTCTCACACATGCAACTTCCTTGACCTGATTTCGGTCAAATGACGTGGGCGTCAACAATCGGGGCCGCATCATTGATGCGTCGCTAGGCGATACGCTCCCGTCAGTTCAGGTGGACATACCATTCGTTCACTGTTACTGGTGTCGCTGAAAGCGTGAACGTTGTTGGTGTGTCTTCGTCGCTGACTGTTCTCGCTGGTTACGACGGCGGCGACACAGGCAGCCAATTCCGCCGAGCAGTGCCAGAGCCAGCGAGTTTGGTTCGGGTGTTGAGGAAACGTTGATAGACGATTCGGGCAAAATGAACGTCATCCCGTGCCCTGAGGGTCCGGTCTGATTGAGGTTACCGAAGCGAATCTGATTTGTGGTGAATGAGTTGTTGGGGACGAGACCGTTCACGCCAAATCCCAGTGATTGCAGAGTGAGTCCGCTGACGTTGTCAAAACCAGGAGTGGCTCCGACTCCCGGAGTTCCCGCAGTCCCATCCCAAGTGGCATTGACAGTTGTTCCGGTCCGCGTCACCTCGACAGAGATGTTCAGCGGAGTCGCATCAACCCAAGGCTGGTAATTCCCTGAACCGACTGCCGCGTACCAGTCATCCTGAGACATCACCCAGTCGATGGTACCGTCACCGTCAAGATCGAGCGCCGGCGAGTCGTCATACACCCCCGTGAGTTGCACCTGAAACTGCAGACTCGACACAAGCAGGCCAGCACAGTTCGTAAACGTCAGCGATCGGGCATCGTACTCTTGTGTCCCGGAACCGTACGTCGGATGAGTCCATGCTGTGTTGTCAGACACATTATTGACAGTGACGAGTCCCGCATCGGCCTGATATGAGCTTAGAATTGCGAAGAGGAACACCCCGCGTAGGAACTGACGAATCACTAACGTCACCTCGAAAAATTGAGTCCGAATGTTTCGTTGCTGCAACGTCGAATGTTGCATTTCCGCAACTGTGGCTCAGAAGCCTCGAACTTGCCTGGAAATACTCAAAATCAATGCGGCCCAAGCCTCGTCTCGGGTCGAGGTTGTTGTCTAATTGGAATGTAAGGGATACGAGGGATCGTCCGGATTGTGTCAGACTGATGAGAATCTCTCGGACAGCGTTGTCATGCACGATTTGTAGCATCCGGGATGGAAGTCGCTGCGGTCCCGGAGCCAGGCTCACTCGCCCTGATGGGACTCGCCTCACTGTTCGGAGCAGCCGGCTCAATTCGCAGACGTCGCCGGTCCGATGGATAGGACGGCTTTCGATGGTCTCCCTTCGAGAATCATCGCACTCTGGATCCTTCACGCCGTGGTTGCCGAGCAGTCTGCCCGAAATCCTCAGCGAATGCTTCCCAATCATCGCCAGACGTGAGATGATGTTTCCTCGGGAGACTGAACATCCGAAGACGATGATTCACGGGAGCTTTTGACTGATGGCGTTTGGGTTTGGCAAATCAGGCGGTGGCGGGGGAGGCGACTACGACTCTTCCGAGGAATTCGAGATTGAATCGATCCTGTTTCAGGGAGCGGTCAACGGAAATGAGGTCGATCTGAAGGCTAATGCGCGCCTGGCACATGCCGGGTTGGTGCCGGCAAAGGAGTTAGTCAGTGATGCACTCGCTCGCCGGGCGGACATGATCCGCGTGGACCCCAAGGGTCGGGTGGCGATGGTCACATTGTACGTCGATGGCGTTCCATACCCGGGCGGACGTATGCCGGCCCAGCAGGCGCTCGCCGTCACCCAGATGCTGAAGCTGCTTGCTGGGTTGAGCATCAAGGACCGGCAGCACGCCCACGCCGGCGGGATCATCACCGACTATAAGGAAACTCCGTATCATCTGCTGATCAACACGACCCCCTTGAAGTCCGGCGGGGAACGTCTTGTGGTGCGACCGCGGAATCTCGACGAGCAACTGGAGACGCCCGACGATCTGGGATTCAGCGAGGACCTGCGGGTACGGATTCGTGAACTGACGGCCAATCGGCATGGAGTGGTGCTTGTCTGTGGTCCTCCGAACTCCGGTGTGACCACTCTTTCCTTCGCGACCATTCGCAGCATCGACGCTTACCTGTACTCGATCTTTTCACTGGCCGACTTTGGAGGCCGGTCGATCACACACATCACGCAAGCCGACGTGAAGGAGGACGAGACCTTCGACATGCAGTTGGCCAGATGTATCCGGTCGGAAGCAGATGTGATCATTGTCGACCCACTGAACACACCGGACCGGGTAGAGATGGTCTTTCAGAACGCGGCCCGAGTCTGCATCGTCGCCGAGTACAAGGCACCCGATGCCGCAACGTGCATCACCCAGTTACGGGAGACACTCGGGGCCGAGTCCGTTGCCGATCGCCTCTCGCTTGTGCTCAGTCAGAAGCTCATTCGGTTGCTGTGCGACGAATGCAAACAGGCCTACAAGCCGAATCCCAAACTCCTCCAAAAAGTTGGCCTGCCGCCAGAGACGAAGGTCCTGTATCGCACGCCTCAACCGATCGACGGAGAGCCGCCGGACGAATGTTACAAGTGCGGGTCGATCGGCTACTACGGTCGCACAGGCGTGATCCAGGCAATCGAGTTGAACGACCCGATCAAGCACCTGGTCAAGAAGGGTGCCGATGCCCGGATGATCAAGAACCAGGCCCGCAAGGAGGGAATGCAATCATTCCAGACGGACGGTCTCCGGCTCGTTGCAGAGGGGAAGACCTCTCTGGAAGAGTTGCAGAGAGCGTTCAAGGCGTGATCAGTTTCTGAGGCCTCGGTCGATGGCCATTTCGCGGGGTTTCCTGGACCATGAGCCTCGCTGGCGCACACAATACGCGCCGTAAGCCTTTGGGGTAAATGGTGTTTCGACGTGTGAAACCATCTGGAGAAAAACTCTGCGGATTAGGCAAATTCGATCAAGTCTGCCGATCAAACGGGACGATAACAGGACAGACAGCGCGGATCTCCGGAGCGGCGAAAGTCTCATTCATGCCGGCACCGCCACTTCGGATGCGATCAACTTCACTGAGTCATGGACGACTTCACCATGTCAATTCGCCTGATGACACGATCAACACTTGCTCTCCTGGGTGGAGGGCTCCTCGTCCTGAGCAGTCTGAGCGGCTGTCAGGCCACAGTCAATGGCCAGACGCTCCCCTCCTGGGCTTACCTTCGCGATGATGTGCAGTACTTCCCGGCTGGCGAAGAATTTCTGCTGCCGAATCAGGTTCGTGCCCTGGAAGAATACAAAGCGTCTCAGGCCTCGTTCGAGAATGATCTCGACGTCATTCAATGAGGAAACTGTGAGGAGGATCTCCTCTTTTGGATGAATCCGACTCGACCGCACACCCTTCTGCCACGACGGTCCGCCGACCGTTGTGGACTCTCTCCGCACGTTTGCTGACCGGTTTGATTTTCACCGGAGCGCTGCTGCATCTCACGCTGCGGGATCGAGTCCCGTATCTGGCGACTCTCGCATATGCGCTGCCGATGCCCGTTCTACTTGGCCTGACGATCTGCCGACTTGTCTGTGCACGTGTTCTCCGTCGCTTCATCGCGGTTTGGTGCATGCTCGTCCTCGTCCTCGCGGGATGGACAGCCAGCGCGACACTCGCGTGGCATGCCACTCCGAGAGCAACTTCGACTGCGAGAGAAACGATTCGCGTGGTGTGCTGGAACGCGGGACGTAACAGGAGCCCGTGGCGACCGGAGTTTGCCGAGACGATCGACCGGCTGCAACCCGATGTCGTGGCCATCATCGAGGCGGGGGGCGACTTGCCCGCCCTGCGAGCATTCTTCACCCAGCATTGTCCCGACTTGGAGGTGTCATGCCTCCGGACCGGCCTGGTCTGCCTGACGCGAGGCCGAGCGGGGGAGGGGAGTCTCTTCTCACTGGCCGGCGCCGGCGCCTGCGGACAACTCACGGTCAACGTGCGAGGGAATGAGGTCGAACTTCTCGTCGTCGACATCAACAGCACGCCGATCATGTTCCGGGCCGGACCGCTCGGTGTTCTGACCGACCATGCCGACGAGCTGCGCGATCGGCCGACGATCGTCCTCGGCGACTTCAACACCCCGCATGATTCGGTGCATCTGAACGCGCTGCGAACTCATCACCGTCATGCGTTCGAGACGGCGGGGCAGGGGTACGCCGGCACATGGCCCGTTCCGCTCCCCGTGCTGAATCTCGATCAGATCTGGACGAATCAATGGGTGCAGCCGGATTCGTGTCAGCACGTGTGGACATCCCTCTCGGACCATCGACTGGTGGTAGCCGACGTAACGATTGTGCCGCCTGCACAGGCCGCACCGTCCGAGTGACCCATTCCGTCCATTCCTTTCCTCTGAGGGATTTTCGCCTCAATGGGTGATCGACGACATTCTCTGCCCCGAATCTGAGCTAGTGTTTCCACAGGTGGCGTTGTCTTTCCTCAACGCTTCCAAGCGATGCACGGGCCACATGATTGAAAATGAGGGGATGTGGGCATGCCCACGAATCTTGAACATATCGGAGCCGCGCTCGATCAACTGACGATCGGCCTGCGCCCTTACATGGAGGAGCAACTCCAGAAGGTGTTGGGCAACGACTGGCAGAACATCGCACTCGGTAGCTTCCGTGACGGTCGAGACCGGAGGACCGAGGACGGTCGGGAAATCGACTGGGATGCACACTCGCTGCTCACGGTGATGTGGGATCAGTGGAACACGGTCTTCCGCAAGGAACTGGGACATCAGGAGCGAAGTCTCGTCAGCGAACTGAGAGCGTTTCGCAACCGCTGGGCGCATCAGCAGTCGTTCGACTTCGACGACTCCTACAGAGTTCTGGACAGTGTTCGTCGCCTGTTGGAATCAATCCGCGCGCCCAATCTCGAAGCGGTCAATCTCCAGAAGGAGGAACTGCTCGAATCGTACGTGGCCGAGCAGGTCAACTCACAGGTCCAGCGGACAGCGTTCAACCGCGGCAAGTGGTGGATCATCGGGATCTACAGCTTATGTTGTGCTGCCATCACGTACCATGCGGCCGTCTCGGGACACAACGGGTCATCCGCGCTCATCTCGTTTGTGATCCTGGTCTTTGTCTATCTGATCTACCAGCAATTCAATCTGGAACCGCCTCTGCTGTATGGTCCGCGAGAATGTCATCGCTGCAAACGGATCATCTACCGCAAGCAGTGCCCCTACTGCGAACCCCAGCACGCTGCCGTTCCGCAGATGTCCCCTGCAACCTGAGCCGTTCATCGCTCAATCAGAGCCGCTTCCTTACGAACGCGTCTCTGAATTGGTTGTCGTCCTCACATTGTCAGGCTGGATCACCGCTTGCTAAACTCCGGTGATGACAGCTTCTGAAACACCATTGACCGGTCGCATTCTGATCGCTGATGACAATCAGCAGAATCGTGAGTTGCTCGACGCCTATCTCGCAGGTGAGGAATATCAGATCGAGATGGCCGCAGACGGGGAGCAGACTCTCCAGAAGGTCCGTGACACCGATCCGGACCTTGTGCTGCTCGACATCATGATGCCAAAACTGAGCGGCTACGAGGTCTGCCAACGCATCAAGCAGGACGAAAAGACCGGCAGTATCCCGGTGCTGATGGTCACCGCCCTCAAGGACATGGGCGACATCGAGAAAGCCGTTGCTGCCGGGGCAGACGACTTCCTCACCAAACCGGTCAATCGACTCGAACTGCTGACCCGCGTGCGATCGCTCCTCCGTGTCCGTCATCTCACCAACGAGAGAGACAGGTTGCTTGCGTATCTGGCGGAGGTCGAGCAGTCAGGGGCACACCCGCCATCGGCAGCAGGTGAGTGATGTCCGACAAGACACCTGATGCCTTGCCGACGGTGACACTCAAACGTCGCCGGGCGCTGCCGTTCTTCAGCCGACATCCCTGGGTCTTCACCGGCGCGATCGACAGCGTCGATGAAGGGGTCGAACCCGGATGCGAAGTCGCAGTCCGTTCCGACGACGGCACGTTCATCGCCCGCGGTCTGTTCAATCCCGAGAGCAACATCCGCGTGCGTCTGTACAGTTGGGACGCCGAGCAGCCCCTCGATGACGACTTCTGGTCACAGAAGCTCGATGAAGCGATTGCACTCCGTGAGCGGCTGTTTGCTGACGTGCCATCGCGTCAAGCATGCCGGCTGGTCTTCAGTGAAGGGGACGGTCTCTCCGGCCTCACGGTCGACCGATACGGTGACTGGCTCCTCGTTCAACTGACGAGCCTCGCACTTTACGAACGACGTGAGTTGCTCGTCGAGTTACTGCAATCGAAACTTCAGCCGCGAGGCATCTGGCTCCGAACAGAGAAGGGCATCCGCGAGGCAGAGGGGCTCGTGCAGGATGACGGCCTCATCGCCGGAGAAGCACCGCCGCGTCCCTTGTTCATCGAAGAGCACGGACTGCGATTCGGTGTTGATGTCGTTGAAGGGCAGAAGACGGGTTACTACTTCGACCAGCGAGACAATCGACAGGCGATCGCTCGGTACACACAAGGGACTCGCGTGCTCGACCTGCATTGCTACACGGGCGGGTTTGGAATCGCGGCTGCACGGTCCGGCGGAGCGCGCGAGGTCCTCGGCGTCGATTCTTCAGCCGCTGCAATTACGATGGCCGGCGAGAACGCCGTCATGAACGAGGTCGCTGACCGCGTCCACTTCGAGAAGGGGGACGTGGCGAAGAAGCTCGCCGAGTTGAGCGGGGCAGGGGAGTCGTACGACGTCGTGATCCTCGACCCGCCCAAGATGGCACGACACAAAAAGGGAATCGACTCCGCGCTCAAGGCGTACACCGCCCTCAATCGGGAAGCGATGAAAGTTGTCGCCCCGGGGGGAATCCTCGTTACCTGTAGTTGCTCGGGACTGGTCGGCCGCGAGCTATTCCTGGGAGCCGTCACCAGAGCGGCCCTGCAAGTCGATCGATCCGTCCAACTCCTCGAATCACGAGGACAGGCATCCGACCATCCGGTCTCAGTCTACTGTCCGGAGAGCGACTACCTAACCTGTCTGATCTGCCGCGTCATCTGACCGGCACGGTGTCATGATCCTCGTTCCCCGTTTCTGCGTTTGCTCTTTTACCATCAATCTGTCCACTATCATCCGGAGGCTCATCATGCAAGCACTGCTGATGCTCACCACGTTGACCATTCCCACCGGGGTTGATGCTGGTTCGTCGACAACGCTCTCGACTGCGGCGGTTGTCACGCTGCAACAGACAGCCGATGATCTGGCGCCCCAACTTCAGACCGGCTCACTTCTGTTCAACGAAGGCGATTGTCTCACGATTCGTGTCTACACGGCGAGTCCGTATACACATGTCGCGATTGTGGTGATGGAGGATGAGCAGCCGTTCGTGTACGACAGCATGAACGGGGCAGGGGTCCGCCGGCAGTCGCTTGCCGAGTATCTTATGACCCAAAGTCCCGACGAACTGCACGTCTATCATCCTTCGCAGCCACTTACTGAGGAGCAGGGCAGGGGACTGACGGAGTATCTCGACGGCCAACTCGGTCGCGAGTATGCCGTGCATCACCATCTGACAGGACAGCGAGTGAAGGGCGTCCACTGTGCCGAATATGTGACCGACGCGTTGATGTCGATCGGTTTGCTGTATGCGGAGCGTCCGTCGAAAGTGTCGCCAGCGAGCTTGCAGACCGGCATCACGACCGCCGGCGTTTACGCCTCGACAGGCACGATTGACCCGACGCCGCCCCCCAAGCCGACCCCAAAAGGGAGTAATCGCTGTCACCAGATGTGGCTCGACACCAAGCAATGCCTCGGCACGTGCTGCGACCGAATGTCCGGTTGGTTCCTCTGCCGTTGACGTTCGTTTTCTCCCCACCTACGCTGACCAGCGAACAACGGTGCCTCTCAAGCGGGGCACCGTGATTCCGCGTCCGTGTCATCGCTCAGCAGGTGGAACATGCGTCACTCTCGAAACGTCCGCGCTCTCAGTTGTGGGTCGATGTGTTTGCTGGTGTTGACCGGTCTCGCCCCGCAATCGCAAGCCCAACGACCTCCCGGCACCGCCAACCCGACGACCGGCACCACGACCCCGGCAGCACCTGCAACGGCGAGCCTCCCCGCCTCGGGCGAAGAGCCCAAGCAAGTCGTGATCGAACGCGAGCCGTTGTTGCTCAAGCCGGCATCGACCTATCACGTGCCGCTGCGTCTCGAAGCCGCCAAGACGGTAGACATCTCGGCCAGATTTGACGGCGTGGTCAATGCAGTTTTGATCAACGCCGGCGACGCCGCCCGACCGCAGGCGGAGGTCATACGACTCGACGCCAAAGAGCAGCAGCTGCAACTCGACCGGGCGAAGGCGGCCTATCAGGCGGCGAAGATCACGCACGACTCGGCAGAGCAGGGGACCGCTCGTGATGTCGCAGCCGCCCTGCTCAATGTCGCACAGGCGGATCTCGACCTTGCCGAGTACCGCTTCAACCAATGCAACCTGCGGGCACCGTTCGACGGCACGATTCAACAGGTCCATGTTGTCGAAGGAGAGTTCATACAGGTCGGCCAACCGTTGGCCACGCTCGTCGACGCCTCCAGCATGACCGTGCAGATCCCCATCGACCGACAGACGACCAAGGTCGGAGACACCATCGAGATCGAAGTCGAGGGGAAGGTGGCCACCGCGAAGGTCGACAGCATTCTTCCATTGACCGAATCATTCGAGCCTTTGCGGGAGTTGTTTCAGTCGATCGCGACCGGCGTCGCCATCCTGGATAACGGAGCAGGGCAATGGCTGAGCGGACAGACGGTTTATACATCGCTGATCCCACGCTCGCCGGTCACCGAAGTGCCAAACGTCTCGCTGGTCAACGGAGCCGACGGGACACGACGCGTTCGCGTGATTCGTGACGGATTCGTGAGAGAGATCCCGGTCGAGCTTCTCGGCTCTGTGGGTGAGGACCGCACCATCGCAACGGGGGCCTTTGGAGTGAACGACGAATTGATCATCCGTTCTTCGGAAGAGTTGAAGGACGGCACCCAGGTGGTGCCGCGGACCGAGCTCGTCGCCGATGACCCCGCAGCAACAACGCCAGCATCCGGTCGCCCGCGAGTGATCCCCCCGGCGCCAAATTAGAGGTGATGGTCGCGATTCGTGATCGGCGGGTAGTGTGTCAGTTTAATCTCGTGTGGCATGGTGTCACGGAGATAGCCGGGTCGCCATGTTCGGGAACCGCATGAAAAGCATGCTCACCCACAACATGAGATTTCCTCTCGAAACTGACCAACTCCTTGTCCCCTCGTCTCCGTCGCAACTGAATCACATTACCCGGCTGGCCTCGCGCTCGCCGACGATCGCACTCTGCAACAGGTCGTCGCAGCCGTTATACTGATGATCGACACGGTGTCCTCATTCGTGGCACCACACATCGACATCGACTTGCGCCAACGAAGTATCTCTGGAGAAGGACCGTCGTCATGTCTGAAGCGGAATTGGTTATCGACGGTCACGAGCTGACCAACTGCCTCGCCACCGGTAATTTCTCGCAAGTCTGGGAAGCTACACCGTCGGGTTCCGGCACCTCCGTGGCCATGAAGCTGCTGCTCCCCGAAGCGCTTGCGGATAAAGATCAGGTCAAGCTGTTCAAGCACGAGATCAATGTGGTCAAACAGTTGGAGCACCCCAACATCATCCGCTACATCGACTCAGCGGTGACCAAGAAGCAGGCGTATTACACGATGGAGTATTTCCGAGGATTGAATCTCAAGTCGCTCATCCGGGCCGATCTGCACTCGGTGCACCTTCGCGCCAATAAGCTGATGGAGTGCTGCACCCAGGCCTTTGCGTACATGCACGAGAAGGGCTGGATCCACAAGGACATCAAGCCGGACAACATCCTGCTGACCAAAGGGGGCGAAGTCCGCGTGATCGACTTTTCGCTCGCGTCCAAGCCGTCATCGTCGGTGGGCCACATGATGACTCGGAAAAAGAGTATCGCCATCCAGGGGACACGCACCTATATCGCACCGGAGTTGATCAAACGGGAACGACTCACGCCGGCGGCTGACATCTACAGCCTGGGCGTGCTGTTCTATGAAGCTCTCGCCGGCCGTCCTCCGTTCATGGGAGGGACTCCGAACGAATTGCTGATGATGCACGTGCGCGATCAACCGGACCTGCCGTCGAGCTATCATCCCAATGTGCATCCCGAGGCGGATGCGCTCGTCATGAAGATGCTGAAAAAGAAACCGTCGGATCGCCACGAGTCGATGCAGGAAGTCTTCACCGAGGTGCGTTCGCTCAAACTCTTCCGACAGGACCCGGAAGAGTTCAAGATGGCCAAACTCGCTAAGCTGGCAGCGGAAGAGGAAACCAGTGTCGATCAACGCCTCGACTCACGCGCGGATGCAGCGCGGGTTGCGTCCGGGGCTCCGGCACCAAAGCCGCCGGCTCCGAAACCTCAACCCAAACGGGCTGCACCAGTGGCAGAGAAGCCGGCGGCCGTTGCTCCGACCCCGCAGGCTTCCTCACCTCAGCCAGCCGCACCTCAACAACCGGCGATGCCTCAGTATCCGGGTCAGTACCCGCCGATGCAGCAACCCATGATGCCTCAACAGCCTGCGGCGCAATATCCCATGCAACCGGGCATGATGCCTCCCGGTCAGTACCCGCCGGGCCAATATCCACCCGGCCAATATCCAGGACAGTATCCCCCAGGCATGCCGGGACAACCGCAGCAGATGCCACCACAAACCGGCATGCCATACCCCGGCCAACAGGGTGGTCAGCCGCAACCGACACAAGGTCAACCGCCTGCAAACGCCCCCCAGCAACAACCCGCAGCACCTCCCTCCCCTCCCCCGAACGAGGAGCCGGAGCAACCCGAAGGCATCGACTGGATCAACATCAGCTGATGTAATTGCGAGATGAATGAACAAACCAACGATGAACAGGAACGCGGCTGGCTCTTCTGGTTGGTGATGCTGATCTTACTTCCCACGCTGTATGCCTTGAGCATCGGTCCTGCGCTCTGCTTCTATGAGGTTGTCGGGCTCAAGAACTATTTCTACGCAAGGGAGTGTTTCCAACTGATCTACGCACCACTCGGAGTGGTCATTCACATGACAGGAACCGTTGAGTTCGTCAAGGGGTATGCGGAGTGGTGGACGATTTGAAAACCTGATGTACTGAGTCACTTTCGCGTTTTCCATGTTCTCTCGATATACTGAGTCACTCGCGAAACAATCACACGACTTTCGTTCACACTTCATGTCGAAACTTATCACTCTCCCCTTCGAACGACCAATCGCTGAGTTGGAAGACCAGCTCGAAAAGCTCGAAGCACAACCGAACCCCACGCCGGCGACCAAGGACGCCATCCGCAACATGCGGACGCAGGTCAACCGCATGAAGCGCGAGGTGTACGACAATCTCAACCCGTGGGAGATCGTGCAGGTCGCCCGGCATCAACAGCGGCCGCAAACTCTCGACTACCTCGAACTCGTGTTCGATGAGTTCGTCGAACTCCACGGCGACAAGGCCCACGGCGACGACCGGGCCATCCTCACCGGCTTTGCCAAAATCGATGACCGCAAGGTGATGTTCGTCGGACACCAGAAGGGGCGAAACCTTCAGGAGCGGACCGAGCACAATTACGGCATGGCTCACCCAGAAGGGTACCGCAAGGCACTCGCGAAAATGCAGATGGCGGCCAAGTTCAATCTGCCCATCGTCTGCTTTATCGACACCTCCGGCGCATTTCCCGGTATCGAGTCTGAGGAGCGCGGGGTTGCCTATCAGATCGCCTACAACCTCCGCGAGATGTCACGTGTCCCGACACCCATTGTGTGTGTCGTGATTGGGGAAGGGGGGTCCGGCGGGGCACTGGGCATCGGCATCGGCGATCACGTCGCCATGCTCAGGTACGCCTACTACTCAGTCATCAGCCCCGAGGGTTGTGCCGGCATCCTCTGGAAGCACCAGAAGTTCGCTGACCAGGCGGCACAGGCCCTCCGCTTCACCTCAAAGGATCTGCTGGAGTTCGGCGTCATCGACGAGATCATCGACGAGCCGCTCGGCGGAGCCCACCGCAACCATCACCACATGGCTCTCGGCCTGAAGGGCTATCTGGCTCAGACACTCCGCGATCTCTCGAAGCTCTCGCCGGAGGAACTGCTCAATCACCGTTACGACCGCTTCCGCCGCATCGGTGTGTTCGAGGAGCAACTCACCAGCGGGGCAGAGGACGGCCAACCCGTCGCCGGCTGACACTCCGTCGGACGAGTGAACGGACCGTCCACCAACCCGTCACAACAGGACATTCGCCCATGGACCTCGGCACCCTCGTCGCGATCGTTAGTGTGGCCATCTCGGCTGCAGTGACATTCGGCGTTCCGATCCTCCTCTGGCGCTTTCACCGTCGGCTCCGCGACCTGGAACATGCCCGCGACTCTCGAAACGCCTCAGCGGGCCTCTCTGAAGACCGCCTACATCAACAGCCCTGAAACCGCTGGGAAAACTCCAACGAATCGAACATAACGGACATTATCGGACGTTGGTGATCTGCGAGAAAGTCGCCATCTCGCCCCGCGAGATGAGCGGAGTCAGCGTTGATGACCGATCCCTGTGAACGGTTGAATTGGTTGGAAGCCGGCGAGCGTCACTGACATCACGGCGGAGCGTGATGACTACTCGAGGCGATGACCACTCTGGCCTATCGCTGGGCGGCGGCCCGCAAGCGTTGCTGCATTGAGTCGCTGAGCTGATAGACCGGGACCCGCTGAATCGTCAGCTGACTGATGATCCGCTGGTCGACGCTGGTCTGGGCGGTCGTGCTCGTGTCCGGGTCCGGTTGAGTACCCGTCACGTCGGCTCGCCAGTCTTCGAGGACCGGTCGCATGATGGACTCCGGCAGTCCCCGCACGGCCGATTCGACCCGACTCGCAATCGATGACTGTCCCTGAGCCGCTGGCGGATACTGCGATGCGATGTCCTGAATGAGGCGAGTGAGATCATTGGTCGTCGTCTGTGACGTCGTCGCTGGCTGTACATTTCCGGATTGCGACCCTTGGCCAAGCCATTGGCTGGCGACGGTGATGATCATTGTGGGGGCAGCCGTCTTCAGGCTGTCGATCAGTTGATCGCGGTACTCAGGCGGCGTGTTCTGGACCGCCTGTTCGACGATCGTCCGTCCCTGTTGCTGATTGAACGAAGGCAGCCGGCGAATGATTTCGTCGATTGGATTGATCTGGGTCCCGTTGCTGTTCTGAGAGAAGTCCCAGGGATCCTGGCTCGGTGCGGGCGTGATCCTCGGATTGCTGTTCTGACCTGGCTGATTGACATTCGGCGTGACAGGAGACGTGAAGATGTCGAGGTCGTTTTCACCGGAATGATCATGATCGTGACCATACTTCAGCGGCAGATCAGGCGAGTCAAGTTGATGGATGTATTTGTCCAGCGAGGCTCGAATTTTCTCCGGCATGATCGGATGCAGTCGATCCATGATGATGGCCGCCGCCCGTCCGCTGCGTGAATGCTTGAGCATGGCACGGGCATCATCGGAAAGCGTCACAATAAAGAACGTCAGCACCAGACAGAATGCGATTCCCTTCAGCAGCCCGAAGACCGTACCGAGGTGCCGATCAAACTCGGTCATCTTGGCCTGTTCCAGCCAGCTGTGAATCATCCGCGCGAAGCCGAAGGAGATGAACGAGAACACGAGGTACGCACCGAACATCACCACCCAGTGATTGAGCGGCTCTGCCAAGCCGACGTGCGGACCGAACGCCGCCGAGATCGTCTCTGCAAAGACGAGACAAAGTACGAGTCCAACGATGCCGGCCAATTGCCAGATGACGCCGCGCATCGCTCCGCGAACCATGGAAACGATGAGCACAGCCGCCACAAAAAAGTCGTACCACATGAGCGTTCGCTTCTCCGTAGGCTCCAGCGAGAATCCATCCGAGGCGGGAGTCTAGTCAAGACGTCCAATGGGGGGAATGGGAGTTTTGGAGCCGTCAACTTGGGCAATTGACGTCAAAAAACCTTCTGACTATCGACCAGCAACGTGACCGGTCCGTCGTTGACGAGAGCGACGTCCATCATGGCCCGGAACCGGCCGGTCTCGACCGTGACCCCCTGCTCTCGCACGGCTGTGACGAACGCCTCGTACAACTCATTCCCCTGCTCCGGCCCTGCTGCCCCGACAAAACTCGGTCGGCGTCCCTTGCGACAGTCGCCGTAGAGCGTGAACTGACTCACCACCAGCATCGCCCCGCCGATCTCTGTCATCGAACGGTTCATCTTCCCCTCATCATCCTCGAAGATCCGCAGCCCGACGATCTTGTTCGCCATGTATGCGACATCGTCCGCTGTGTCATCGGTCGCCACGCCGAGCAACACACACAACCCCTGCCCGATCCGCCCGACGACTTCACCGTCCACGGTCACACTCGCAGAAGAAACTCGCTGAACGACTGCTCGCATTGCCTGAACGAACACATCTAAAGAGAAATGACCAGAAACGACGACCTCCTCCGGGGCGACCTGCCATGATATCAGATACTGAGATTCGGCGCCGGGCAGACCAACATCTGCGGACAGCAGTCTGAACAGTTGACGCACGTGAATCCGCACTGCCATACGCAAAGGCAACGCTCAACCCATCGCCAATCTCGGTGATTGAACCCTCCTCGACTCATATTGGACCCTTGTCATGAAACGTCTCCCACTACTTGCTACTGCATTTGTCGCCGTCGTTGGCGTGACGGTCTTTGCTGCCGAAGAGATCAAACTCGAAGGCATCAAGTGTGTCATGAACCCTAAGGGGCCTGCGATGCTGGAGAAGTCGGTCGACTTCAAAGGTGGCAAGGTCTTCTTCTGCTGTGACAATTGCCCGAAGGGCTTCACGGCCAAAGTGGAAGCTGAGGATGCAATCGTCATCGCCAAGGGCAACAAGCAACTCGTGCAGACCAAGCAGGCCGTTCAGGAGAAGTGCCCGTTCACCGGCGGACCGCTGAAGACCGAATTGGACGTCGACGGTGCTGTGGTTCAATCCTGCTGTGACAAGTGCCTCGGCAAGGCCAAGAAACTCAAAGGCGATGAGCAGTTGACCCAACTCTTCGGCGACGAAGCCTTCACCGCCGCCGGCTTCAAGGTCCCCGCCGCTGAGGCAGCCGAGTAGTCCAGACATTCCCACTTCAATACATCACAGGGATCAACTCGTCAGCGGGTTGATCCTTTTCTCATGCGCGAAGGGAGCAACGCCCTACCCCACCCAAACCGGGCTTGTCCACGCCATGTGGCCGGTGTGTTGGGTGATTCGGACGTAGTAACTGTCGGTCCCCCGCTATAAAATCAACGATCATCGAACTCACGAAGACTCCTGTGCGAACCCGATCAAAGGACGATTGCAAACGATGCGGCAGCCCACTACTCGCTTGGTGATCTTGCTCGTGACATTGACCTGTCTTTCTCTCGACAGATCCTTGTGTGACGAAACAACCCTGATTTGGTCAGCGGAGCAAGTGTGCGTGATCTCCGATGAGCGAATCAGGGAATCAAGCGGGCTGGCACTTTCGCAGCGGCAGACTGACGCGGTCTGGATTCATAATGACTCGGGTGATGTTGCGCGGCTGTTTCTTGTCGGCTTCGATGGGAGTACACGGGGTGTCTTCCACCTGAAGGATGTCCCACGTCCAGTCGACTGGGAGGACATGTGCGGATTCACTGTCGGGGGCGAGTCCTGGTTGATCATTGGTGACGTGGGGGATAACTCAACCAGTAGACATATCTTCACTCCCGACAAAGGCAGGGAACGGGCGTGCCGCCTTTTGTTCATCCGCGAACCTGAATGGAAAGATCAGGATGAACAGGACAGCGTTCCGGTGCATGCGACCATTGTGTATGAGTACGACGATGGGCCGCACAACTGTGAAAGCGTCGCGGTTGACACTGAGCGCGGAGAAATCCTGCTCGTGACAAAGTCGAAATCCGTCCCGCTCGATTGTGGAATGTACGTCATCCCATTGACGTTGGAGGCAGGGACACACACGGTCACGGCACGGAGAATTGGGAGCCTCAACATCAGAAATGCGACCGCAATGGACCTTTCGCCAGATCACCACCACTTGGTGATCATTTCGCAAGATGGAGCGACACTTGTCGACAGAACAACGGATGAAGGATGGGGGGAAGCGATCCAACGGTCGTTACCTTCGTTTGAATTGCCGAAGCGAAAAGGTGGTGAGACCGTCTGTTTTGGCCGGCATCCAGTTGAACTGTTTCTCAACAGCGAACATGTCGGGCAGCCGCTGTGGCGTGTGCAAATCCCGGCGAATCTTGTCGCCCCCTAGTGGAGCATCACAGCTTGATTTTCGGGTGGCGGGGTCAGCATCAGCCCGAATTGTTCCAGCGTGACGACCCCCAGGATCGGCTCATCGTCCCCCGGCTCGCCCAGCACGACCGGCGTGTGCCCTTCCCCTTGCGGCAGGACCAACAGACACTCGCTGACGTCCCGCTCGATCTGCGTGCCATCAACAAGCATGAACGCCTGCCGACGTTTCGGTTCAAGTCCCAACTCCTGCCAAGTCGCGTGAGGCAACAACGTGTACTGCGCCCCACTGTCAACCAGAAAGTCGCGCGTCACCTGCTTTCCGTCAGAACCAAGAGCCGTGCCTTTGATAGTCCTGACCCCCATCGCGTGCCTCGTCATGCGGAAAGGATGATCGACACAAACGTGCCCTGACCCAATTCTATCACGGACCGACGCCACATGGCGAACGTCGTGTGCCACTGCTGGCTTGCCCAGCAGTGCCGAGCGGCCAGCAGCCCCTTCGACCCCAGACCACTTTGCTATAGAGAGCACCGCAAAGTAGTCATCACGCTCCGCCGTGATGACAGTGACGCTCGCACGCGTCCCCACTTGTCGCAACCTCACACTTCATCCACTCATCACGCGGAGCGTGATAACGACTGAGTTCCAACGCGTGGCCGGGACCGGACTGACCAACGGAGAGGAATCCCCGGAGTGGAGAAACGATTCGTGATTCACGCTTGGCAGGGAGGTTGAGATCAATAATCATTGGATTCACGAAGCACTCCGCACTGTTGGACAAGCCAGTAGCGGCACTCGTCGTTAAATTGTCACTTGCCATGACTTCACCCGTCAGCAGTTTTCCAACCGCCGACACCATTGCCAGGTGGGATGATCAAGGTCTTTACGTCGCGACTGGTTGCGAATCCGCACTTCGGTATCACAGCGACGGATTCGAGACTCTCAACGAAACCGAACGATCTCTTTCTTGCCTCTACCTACTGGAATCGGAAGTTAACGATGGCGGTTTTGGGCAGTGGATTGATGGCCTGTGTCCACAGTCGGCCGCGGCGACACCACACGTCTTGCGCAGGATCGGCGCTATCGAAATGGCAGTCAGGTAGGTCCGGCTCTCGCCCAATGATGTTCGGCACG
>JAGQPX010000241.1 GCA_020426505.1 Planctomycetaceae bacterium
GTCGCCGTATTCATCGAAATGCAGCCGCCTGACCCCGACGTTCAGGAAATGATGGATCGCTCCAACGATGAGTACTCGGCATTTAATCGAGATATCGGTCTGCTGATGTGGGGCCAGGGCGTCTTTGAACACAACGAGAAGATGACTGCGAATCCCGAGGAGTGGCGAGAGAAGTTGGCAGTGGTCCAGCAGCTTTCAGGCAGTATCGACGAGACTCTTGGGGGAATCGACAAGGCATCGAGTGCAAGAGCATACGTCGCGGCCGTTTGCATCCGGGACCATTGGCCGGAACTCACGTCTTCCGAGCAGGACTGGTGTCTGACAACCACATGTGAATCCATCGCCGCCAAGTGCGACGAAACTGATCAGACATCATGTTGCCAGCGATACTCAATGTCGGGAGATCGACCAGCGGCGTTTGTCGTATCGGCGCTCTGCGGCAAGCAGCTTTCCGAATCCCAGCGAAGCCAAGTCATTCGGGCACTTGCAATGGCATTGACGCATGGGATCGATGAGGTTGCCGAGTATGCTGCAAGCGGAGCGTCCATGCACCTTTGGGGCGTTGATTCACAGTTGGCAATTCGCTGCATCAATTCACTGGCCAGACAGGCGGAGCTAACTCAACAGTTGTTTGACGCCGAGAGACGGAAGGCATATCACGAACGCCGTCCATTTGGATTGCTGAAACGTGACCATGTCACGTCGATTCGACTCATGATTGAGGGGGGCGAGCCTGTTGACGAACAATCGTATGCCCGATTTCAGACGACAGGATGGGTCGGTGCTCCTGCCCTGGTTCGCGTTTTACTAATCGCCAAAGGAGCCCCCTCCGAACCAGTCGCAGTTCAACTGTTCCGTCGAGCATCCGAAACCTTGCAGTACTGGTGGGGAGCAGATCGCAGGCGACGCCGACGCGATTCAGACCGCTCGGACGACCGGCCGCATCAGATTGAGCCGACGATCAATTCGCTGCTGGAACGATTTGTTCTTCAGGTCGCACCTGAAGATGCCCAGTCAGTCTTGGAGCCAATTCTTGCAGAGGTGGAACAGAATCCTCGTGAAGTATCGTGGATCGTGCGAGGATTGACTTCCGCCGAAGACTCACTGTTCCGCCCAGCAAACTTTTGGGCGATCTGGGAGCAGTTTGCCTCGCGCATCCGGACTTCCAGGCTGACCGAGAATATTGACGATTCTCGGTACTATTCCGGCGACGAACTCATGTCGGCTATCTTTCTTGGCAGTTGGTGGAAGGACGAGGTTCGACATTGGCGGAGCCTCGACGGTTATGCGGAACGAATCCACAAGCTGTTTCTTGCCTTACCTCCGTCGGCGGTCATCCTTGATGACTATGTTCGCTTCCTTTACCACATCGGTGAGCAGTCCTTGCCATACGCATTCGTGCATGTCGCGAGCCGCCTTCAAGCCGGATCGCCGATGCAAATGCTCTCAAAGGACAACGCTGTCTTCATGCTGGAGTCTCTTCTTCGGCGGTTTGTTTACGGACGGCCGCTGGAGACGAAGCGAGAGAAATCGATTCGGGAGGCCGTCCTCTACGTCCTCGACAGACTCGTTGAAGCCGGATCGTCCGCGGCCTATCGAATGCGAGATGATTTCGTCACACCTGTTGCCGTGACGAATTGACCTGAGGGACGAAAGCCGGCCACGAGCCGTGGGACTGTTGAATAATTTTAAGAGCG
This sequence comes from Planctomycetaceae bacterium, assembly GCA_020426505.1. Lineage (GTDB taxonomy): Bacteria > Planctomycetota > Planctomycetia > Planctomycetales > Planctomycetaceae > JAHBXU01. The sequence goes on from JAGQPX010000241.1 coordinate 1,698, forward strand.
GATTCTTGACATCGGCCGCGAATGCGATACATTCGTTCATGTCACCCAAGCCGCGATTGTGCGGTGGAACCCAGTCTGCCGGCTCTGTCATGCCGGACATCGAAGCACTTGGCAGACAACGCTCCTTAGGTTCCAATCGCGGCCATGCAGCCGCTTATGCTTTCCAGCGACCCCATTTACGAGCGGCGTGCGCCAGGTTGGCTTCAGAGATGACATCTGGAGCATTTCGTGGAACCACGACCTGCACCCCACCGGATTCTGTCGCTTTCGGTCATCGGTGGATTTCTTGACGGC
>JAGQPX010000242.1 GCA_020426505.1 Planctomycetaceae bacterium
CTGCGATTTCTGTGCGTTCTATCGACCGGTCGGGCATGACGAGGCGTACGTCCTCACCGATGAAGTGTTGCATCAGAAGATTCAGGAGACGATCGACCTGGGTGGCGACCAGATTCTGTTGCAAGGCGGACTGCATCCCAAACTGCCGCTCGAATGGTACGAAGACCTGCTGCGGGGAATGAAGGAAAAGTTCCCACAGGTCAACGTGCACGGGTTCAGCCCGCCCGAGTTATGGCACTTTCACAAAATGAGCAAGCTGCCGCTGGAGACCGTGCTCAAACGATTGATGGACGCCGGCCTCGGGAGCCTCCCCGGAGGCGGAGGCGAGATTCTCGTCGACCGGGTTCGCCAGTTGGTCACGCGCGGGAAGGTCCTCACCGACGGCTGGCTGGAGGTGAACAAGGTCTGGCATGAGTTGGGCGGCCACAGCTCCTGCACGATGATGTTCGGACATGTCGAAACACTCGAAGAGCGGATCGAGCATCTCGAACGACTGAGGCAACAACAGGACGAGACGGGCGGATTCACTGCATTCATCTGTTGGACACACCAACCGCCGCATCAGGCACCTTGGTTCGGAAAGGATGCAGACGACGGTCGCAAGGGGGGCGTCGACATGTCGACGTTACCGCCCGCGGGAGCCTTCGAGTACCTCAAGACCCAAGCCGTCGCCCGGCTGTATCTCGACAACATCCCCAACATTCAATCCTCCTGGGTCACGCAGGGCGAGAAGATCGGACAGATGGCGTTGTTCTTCGGTGCAAACGACATGGGCAGCCTGATGATCGAAGAAAACGTGGTCGCTCAGGCGGGGACCGTGTTCCATCTTTCTCTGCAATCGATCCGCCGTTGCATCAGCGACGCCGGCTACATCCCCCGCCAACGCAATGTCCATTACGAACTGATCGACGAGTTCCCACCGCCGGAAACGGGTCGGGTTGAGGTGGATGGCCCCCTGCTGCCGGTGATCGCCTGATCGCATTCACTCTCCGCGAAGGATGCGTTCGTAGCGATCGAGGTTCCCTTCGATGGAGTAGTGCTGCTCGACGAGTGTTCGCCCGGCTTGTCCCAACTGCTGTCGAAGTTCGCGGTTGGTGAGCAGTTCGCGTAGCGCCGTCTCCCACTGCTGATCGGTCGTCGCTGCCCGTCCAACGCGATTGCCCTTGAGGATCTCCGCGTTGACACCGATGGGCGTGGCAATGCCGGGAATACCGACCGCGAGGTACTGCACCAGTTTGAACCCGCATTTGTACTTCATCCACGGGTCGTCATGAGGCAAGGGCATCAATCCGATGTCCATCTCATGCAGGTCAGCGACCTCTCGCTGCGGACTCCAAGCTCGACATTCGACATCGACGCCGGACAGATCGACCTCGTGTAGTCGCTCATCGGTCCCGGTGACAATGAGCAACCGAAAGGGGATGTCCTGCGCCACACGCCGAAGAGCAGCGGCGCATTCTCGCAGCGACGGCACGTTGTGCGTTGTTCCGATCCAGCCGACAGTCGGACGTTCCTTGTCGGTCGGGATCGCTCGCGTTGTGTACTCGGCCAACGTTACGCAGGTTGGAATCACATGCACCTCTTTGCAACGAGGCTTGAAGTATTCCTCAAGGCTTCGATTGCCCACGATGACGGCGTCGCACATCGAGGCGATGCGGTTGAACTTCTCTTCCTTGCCCAGAAACACCCCATCATCCACATCGAGAACAAGTCGCTTGGCCACATCGCGAAACCGTGCTTCCCTGTCCCACGTGTTGTCATGAAAAACCTCTCGTTCGATCACGATCGTGTCGTAATCACGCAGCTTTGCAAGCAGTGTGTGCCAGCGACGAACGGTGCGCTGAAGCAACTGACTCCCCCGCCACCCGAGCCACCGGTAAGACTCGTACTTCTGCGGCATGCTCAGGGCCACATCGCAGCGATGCCCACGTGTGCGGAGCTGCGCCGCGAAGGGCAGCACACGAAACCGTGTCGAAGGGACATGTCTGCCGGAAGCGACGAAGAGGATACGCAACGATTTTCCCTGACGTGGCGAGGAATCAAACAATCGGAGTCATTGTAGTCGATCGTTGCGATACAATGGGACCACTTGCGTTGGCGAGATTGGCGACGAGTACGAGCAAGAGGCGGCCCATTCTCCGATAGCAAAGTTATCAATCAGAGTCGGGGATGCGAAACCGTTCAATTCGTCCGAGTTCCTCATCAATGGTTCATCAGGAATTCGCTGCTGTTGAGCAGGGCCCAGAAGATGTCTCCGAACGCGGCATCACGGCCGCTGGTCGACTCCCGCTTCGCGACGTACTGGGTAAAAGACTCAGACTCCGCTTCTGTTGGTTGACGATTCAACGTGGCGAGAAACAGGGCTTCGACCTTCTGCGGTGCGTCGAGAAACGGAGCCTCGACGACCGCAGCAAGCGTGCGACTTTCCGACAGGTCGGTCGCATCCGCGACGAACTCACCGTTCATCAGCGAAAGTGCCTGCAGGATGGTCGACTGTCGCTCGATCGGTGAGTCGCTGCTGTTGGCAAAGTTCTCGATGAACTCCTGACGACGCTGATCGTTGTTGAAGTTCAACGGCTCCTCCGGATTGAACGGCTGCTGATACCCGGTCGCCTGTGCGATGCTGTCGAAGATCTGCTCCGGCGTGAGCCCCTTGACCGCCATCCTTGCGAACATACCGGGTGTCTCCTGACTCTCGTCCGTCTGGCGACTGGACAGTCCGTACGCCCTTGTCGCCGTGATGACCCGAATGACGAACTTCACATCAAAGTTGTGCTCCGCAAACTCCTTCGCCAGCAGGCCCAAGACCTCGGGATGACTGGGCGGATTGTTGACCGAAAAGTCATCCACCGGGTCGACGAGTCCAATGCCGAAATGGTTCGACCAGATGCGATTGACAGCTGCCCGTGCAAAGTACGTGTTCTCCGGTGACGTGACCCAGTCAGCCAGTACCTGCCGCGATTCGGAGTCAGTCGTCCAGGTCGGATCACTGCCGTCGAGGAAACGTGCCGTCGCAGTGCGTTCCGTGCCTGGGATCATCACGACCGGAGCGAGTGTCGATGTGAGTGTTTCCTCGGTGTCCGCGTCATCGTCCGTCGAATCCTGTGCGTCCGGTGCCTGCATCATCTGGTCCGGCTGCAATGACGCAAAGAAGGCCGCATAGCTCCAGAATTCGTCCCGCTTCCATTTGTCGAAGAAGTGATCGTGGCACTGCGCACACTCGAGTCGAAGTCCGAGGAAGATCCGGGCGGTCGCGGACGCAAGGTTCTCGGGCTTCGCTTCCTTGGCTCGATAGAACGCAGCCGGTGTCGGCGTATCAGGCTGCTGAAACTGCTGCATGTCGGCCGAAGAGTAGGGGAGTGTAATCACCTCTTCGACGATCTCCGCGTAGTTACGGTTCTCTGCAATCCGCGATCGCAGCCATGCTTCGAAGCCGGGCAGGAAGAAGCGAATCTGCTGATCCGCATCCGCCTCCGGAATCATGGCCGCCCGCCAGAGGTTGGTGTAGTGCACAATGTAAGTGGCCGTGCCGAGCAAACGATCCACGAGATGCCGCCGCCTGTCCGGTGAGGTATCGGCAAGGAAGTCTCGCACAGCCGATGCAGGGGGGATGCGACCACAGATGTCGAGGTATGCACGTCGGATGAATTCCGCATCGCTGGCTTCGGGGGCCGGCGTGACGCTGTTCGCCTCCCATTCTGCCTCGATGAGCCGATCGATCTCCGCAGCGACACGGGTGACCTCGGGAGACACTTCGGATGCGCATGCGGTTCGCATGTTCACCAGAACGGCCGTTGTCACCATCACCGCGAAAGAGACTCTGAGAATTCTCATCACGCCCTCGCCCTGAAACCTGTGTCGGGACTCCCTGACAGACACTACGCTCACCCGCAGCCAGCTGTGAGAACGAATTCCAGTATACCGGAAATCGCCCTCAATCTGTCATTGGAGGCCGATTCAATGTAGGTTCCGAACCTGTCTCATCCGTGACACGATCGGTCACAGGCCGTCCCTTGGACGACCGCAATCGGGAGGTCATGCTCATTCGCCCATTCGGCCCACTCTGCGGCCGTTTGTGTCCGAAAAACCGTCTGAAGAGTCTCCTGAGTCGCATCGTCGATAGCGAGTTCCCGCTGCAATCCGACCCAAAACGCAGGTTCGAGTGCTGCGACGGCGATCCAGCCGTCGGCCGTCTCGTACAGTTGATAGCCGGCAAACCCTCCGCCGAGAACGCCGCTTTCAGCGGTGAGTCCGTGACGCAGCGGCTCCGCAAAATAGTTTGCCGCGTCCGCCAGACTGATCTCGACGTACCCGGTCCCCTGACCACGTTCTCGAGCCAGCAGCAACCCCATTGCCGCCACGACCGCCGATTGTGCTCCCCCGACGTCCGCGATGAGCGCCTTGGGCAAGTGAGGTGGGTCAAGCAGTCCCATTCCTGCCTGGTATGTCAGATCGTGCCCCGGTTCGTTTTGACGGGGATGCGGGAAGCCGACAATCGCCACCTGCAACAACCGCGGGTAACGCGCATGCAAGTCGTCCCACGCGAGCCCCAACCGGGCCAGCGCCGCTGGGCGACTCGAAGTCAATAGCAGGTCCGTCTGCTCCAGCAGTCCACGCAATTGTGCCAGTCCGCTCTCAGACTTCAGGTCGATGTTCAACACCTGTTGGCCTGCGGTGAGACTCCCATAGAACGCCGGTGCGAACTGTGCCATCGGATCACCCGAGGGAGGCTCAACTTTGGTGACACTCGCACCGAGTTTCAGCAGTTCCGCAGCCGTCAGCGGTCCCGGCAGATTGACCGCCAAACTCACAACCTGATACTCCGCGAGCGGTTGGTGTTGCATACAGCGTCTTGGTCAAGCCCGTTTCTGCATCGAGTCACGTCGCACAGCACGACAGGTCGTCGACGTCTTCCCATCGGAAAAGGGATTCTCACAATCGTGACATCAGAATACTGAATCACGAAAGCCACCACCAATGAGCCGAGCGCACGACGGAGGCTTGACACACTTCGTCACGAGGAAATCCACATCCACGCAAGGTGCAGCTTCAAGCGCGTCGACGAAGCAGGTTCGTTTCAGACAACAATCGGTTCGCCAAACTCACCGATGCCCACGAGGTCCCATGTCGTACCGATGGCCCATCGCAGCCACACGCTCTTCTCGAACGCTGTGCCGTCGGAGATTCCGACCACCCACGCCTCGCCGGCCGACTTCGTCGCGATGTCATCCAGTCCGTCGTGGTTGAAGTCCGCGACGAAGATCTCGTCGAAACCGGCTGATGTCGAGAGTGCACCGAAGGATTGGCTGACAAAACGACTGGTCCCGTTCGACAGTCCAACGACGAGAGTTCCGTTCGCTGCCCGGCCGAAGACGTCGTCATTGCCGTCACCGTTGAAGTCGCCGACTTGCACATCAGAGAAGGTTTGATTCGTCGTCCAGCCACCGAAGAGCTGACTCACAAACCGATCATGTCCGTTCGACAAACCAACGAGCCAGCGGCCATCGGCCTTGATCCGTCCGGCGACGTCATCGTTTCCGTCACCATTGAAGTCGCCAAACATGACATTCTCGAAGTCGTGCTGTTGAGTCCATCCCCCAAAGGAATGAAACGCGTTTCCAACTGAACGGAACCATCCTCCGTTGAGCGGACTTCGGGCGATCACCTCGACCACATTGTCGCCATCGACGTCGGCTAGCCCGTGGAAGTCCCACGCGACCATGGTACGTTGGACCTCAAAAACTGGCGGATGAAGAAAGTTGCCACCGCGGATTGTGTAAACCTTCTGTGTGAGTGTCGGACCGACGCCGTCTTGATCCATAAAGACGAGATCGTTGAAGCCATTGCCCGTGATATCGCCGACTCCCAGGTACTGCTGATTGCCGTCGATGAAATCCATACCGATGTTTTGAATCTGGGCAGGTGCAAACGTTCCATCGTCCTGCATGAGACGGAAGTAGAGCGTGTCTTCGTTCGGACCGTTTTCCTGAAGAACCAGGAGGTCGGTCAAGCCGTCTCCATTGAAGTCTTCGTAGAAGAAGTCTCCCGTCACCGACGGATCAATCGTCCCGGCCAGATCGTTTGTGAACTGGGTCCCATCAGAGTGTCCGACGTAAACCGACCCGTCCGCCGCACGTCCGATCACGTCGGCTGACAGTAGCGTCCGCACTTCCAGCGCTTCCATTCGAGCGACGGGAGGAGTTGCCTGCGAACGGCGGGCGCTCTTTGGTTGTGAGATCCGGGAAAGAAAGTCGTAGGCCGGACGAAACATGGTGACCTCGGGAATCAGATGCTGCGTGTCGATGTTTTGCGAAAACCGTCGGCTGCACTCATTCGGCAGCCTGAGACTCTGACAACGGTCGTCCATCGACTATGTCGGCTGGAGAGGACTCAAGGCCACGAATCTCTCGGCAAAGTCAACCGGACGCGACAACTTGCGGTCGCGATGCAGGGTCAACAGGTTTGTATCGAAGAATCCGGAAGATGTCCGAATGTCCACAACGCTGCCGGCCGGGGCTGTCCGACACAGGGTCCACGGGTGAATACGGAGCCATCCCTCTGCTCGGATCACAACGACCTCACGACAAGCATTGACCGAACAACGACTTGCGGACCGTCAGCAGCAGCAAATAGCTGTTTCTTGTTCCAACCGGCCGACAACGCGAAGAACGTCTCATTTGCGTCGTTACACGGTCTCGTGGCGACCGAAGTGCTTCAGCACGATATGGGCGTTCTTGCGATTGGCTTTGAAGGTCGCATCGAATGCATCACCCACGAAAGGGACGATGCCGAGCGTTGTGTCGACGCCGATGTTTGCCAGCATGCGGGCGAGCTTCCACTTGGGGAGACCGAGTTGCTTCGCTTCGTAGACGATCCATCCGGAGACGCACGCCGATGCGACATCGCCGATGCCGGGGATCAAGCCGATCACCGAGTCCCAACCGATACGGTAATTCGTGCCCGGGACAAAGAACGCATCATCCATCAACTGGGCGATCATCCGGATTCGCATCAGCCGTGCCTCGCGGTCCGGCTCGAAGATCTCCGGCTCGTAGACCTTGCGTTTGTTGCCAGTGGCATCGGTGCGAACATTCTCGTGGGCCGACGTGTCAGCGGTAACGAGTTCCGTGGTCATGTTTTCTGGTCTTTCTGCGGCCATGCTGATCGCTGGACAATCGTCGTCGTGGCGGGTCGCCAATCGTAACGGGGACTGCTAATCTGGACGACTTCACTTTCACTCAATTCAGCAATTTGAATGCCAACAATGGTGCAGCCTATTCAGTTTGCCGGCGAGGACCGGTCGAATGCGACTCGCGAGACGCTCAGCACAAAAGAGCCGCTCGCCCTGCGGACGTTCACCCCCTCACAAGCGGTATTCGCCAAGTCGGCTGGGATATTCCATTTTACGCCCGAAGGCCGCAAATTGTACGACTATTCCAGCGGCGTGCTGGTCGCCAATCTGGGGCACAATCCTCGCAGGTGGATGCAGACTTTCTGTCGACAGATGGGCTGGAAACCCGAGCACATCGCAGGCGGTGAGACCGAAGGCTACTTCGAGGCAGTGACCCTCACCGCCTACAACGCCATGACCGAGTTGGAGGCGACTGCGGTCGACCGATTGCTCAAGAATCTTCAAGCCTCCAAGGGCGGCGGTCGTTGTGAGCAGGTGATGTGGGCCGCTTCAGGTTCGGAGGCTGTGCAAAAAGCACTCTGGGCCTGCCTGCATCGAGACGAGAGCCGCGACATCATCCTCGCAACGCGGTACGGCTTTCACGGCAAGAAGGGTCTCGCAGGAGCTGTCACCGGCAGCGAGACCGACCACGACCGTGACCCGCGCGTGAAGTTCATCAGCTTCCCCATGCAGGAGTGCGATGACCTCAGCAAGATGAACGATGAGTTCGATCCGTCAAAGTATCGGGCCGAGTTGGATGCACTCCAGCAGGAGTATGGCAATCGCATCAATTGTCTGATCACCGAGCCGTACCTCGGCGGAGGTGGCAGCTATCATCCGCCGGCTGAGTATCTTCAGATGCTGCAGGAGTGGTGCCGCGAAAACGATGTGATCCTGATCCTCGATGAAGTGCAGGCGAACTTCGGACGCACCGGCAAGATGTACGCCTTCGATGCGTATGGCGTCGAGCCGGACATCGTCTGTCTCGGCAAAGGACTGGGCAACGGTGTCCCCGTCAGCGCGGCTGTCGGTCGATCCGACCTCATGGGTAGCCTCACGTACGGCGAAGGCTCCGACACCTGGAGTGCCAACCCGCTCGCCGGTGCGGCCGTCATCGCGACCCTCGATGAGTTCGAGAACTCAGACGTCCTCGAGAACACCACTCGCCTCAATGAGATTTTCGTCGAGCGACTCATGCGGCAGAAAGAGACCGGCATCATCAGCAAGGTCCGTGGCGAAGGCATGGTCTTCGGCATCGAGTGTGCTGACTTCGGCGGACATGACTCGAAACAGATCGCGATCAAGGTCGTCGAAAAGTGCTACCTCGGCCGTGACGGCGTCGGCATCCACCTGCTTGGCGCTCTTGCCGGCAACGTCCTCCGCATCAGCCCTCCGATGACGATGACCCTCGAAGAAGCCTACGCCTCACTCGACCTGCTGGAGTCACTGCTCGTCGAACTCGCTGATTCGTTGTGAGTGTGACATCTCATGCAACTGTCGGGTGGCAGGGTCAGAAGCGTAGCGAATGGCCCTGATTGCAACGCATCCGGGCCTTCCCTTCGGTCAGACCCGGCCACCCACTGTGTTCAGAATCGACTGCACTCGTTGGTGTTCATTCCGCATAGAACCAACTCACGGGCAGTGAGCGGAAGCGGGCTGCGTAGCGGCCGGACTCCAATGTCTCCCAGTAGCTCATCACGGTTCGGTCCTGGACGAAGATCAGGCTCGTGTAGGAGAACGTGCTCTCGGGGTTCGTCTCCAGATTCCTGACGTGATGCCATGTTTCGCCCTCGTCGGGTGAGACGGCAGCGGTCAGCGGGGTGCGACGACCGCCGTGACCGGCTCCTTCCTCGAACGTGTTGTTCCAGATGAGCAGCAGGTCGCCCGTCGATGGAATCCGCCGCAGAGTTGCAGGAGCCTCGGGAGCTTTCAAGCCGAGTGACTCCATCTCACTCCACGTGCTGCCGCCGTCGTCCGAGTAACTCTTGCCGATGATGCCGAGTTGCGTGCGGACGAGCATCATCACGCGGCCATCGCTCAACTCGATCACCTCCGGCTCCATCGCTCCCCGTTTGTCCGCATCAACGTGCCCCTTGCCGGGCCGCCACGATTGACCGCCATCGTCGGAGAGGTAACAGTGCGAGACGAAATGGTTGTCAGTCTGCACATCCGGCGTCGAAGCAGCAGGAGCCAGCAGTCGACCGGAAGAGAGCTGCGTGATGCGGTCGTTGTTGACGACGTGATACCCCTCATCAGGCGTCACAAGAATCGGCTCGCCGAATGTGGCCGCTTCGTCGTCTGAGAACCGCACGAGCATGTCGAGGTCATTGAAACTGTTCTTCTGTAAATAGAACAGGCCGATGCGATCATCGGCGACTCGCCTGAACGTCACGCTCATGACGTTCAGACCGCCCGTGTTCTCCTGCAGCACGTGTGATTCACCCCAGGTGCGTCCGCCATCGGTCGATCGTCGAGCGACAATCCGTGCTTTCGCAAAGTCGCTGTCACTCTCCTGAAACTCCGTGATCGCGAACAGCAACGATCCATCCTTGAGTTCGATGATCGAGCCCTCTGTGTACCGTGGATTCGCCTTGGTGGGAGTGAAGACCAACTCCGAGATGTCTTCGCTCGGACCGGCAGGAGCCGGACGCGATAACACCAGCAGTGACTGAGCCGCGCGAATGCGAGCATCTGCATGTGGGTCATCGAGCATGTCCTTCAGTCGAGCAGCCGTGTCCAAAGCCCTTGCATCACCCGCAAACATCGCGGCGTATGTGCGAATCGCCGGGTCGTCACTCTGGAGATTCTCACTCATTGCAGACAACGCCTCAGCATCACCTAGCGCAGCCAGCGAGTTCTCGACATACACCCGTGTGAGGTCATCCGGGCAGCGGGGCAGTTGCTGCTTGAGTCGAGGGATGTCGGACTCATCGCCGATCCGCCCAAGCACCCATGCAGCGATGCGAAACGTCTCCGGCTGCTCATGATTCAACATCTCTCTCAGAAAGGCCATCGCCTCCGGGTTACCGCACCGTCCGAGAGCCGCAGCAGCCATCAGCCGGAGCGTCTCGTTCTCGGACTGGGCAAACGCCGCGCGTAACGCCGTTCCGTCGCCAATCTCGACGACCTTGTACAGACTCTCAGCTGCATGCACGTGGCCGTGTGGATCATCGCCACCGAGGATATCAAGCATGACCCGCGCACGATGTCGTTCACCAGCTCGGACCAATTCCCGCGCCAGGCCACACCGGCGTTGATCATCTTGCTCAGTGGCGAGCAAGGATGTGACATACGCAATCACCTCGTCCCCATGCCCACCGAGCGTCAAACCCTCCGCCGCATGCATCGACGGCCAGAAGTCATCCCCCCGCAAACCATCTCGCAAAACCGACAGACAAGCATCCCGCGTTGCCGCATCAAGCGTGACAACCCGCGAGTCGTCAGCATCAAGTATAGGCCCGAAGAAGCCGAGGAGTGAAATGAGGATCAAACGACCAAGCATGGCAGGTGTCATAATTGATACTGTTATTGATTGGCAGGACATCGAGAGAATACTGGTGCCGGTCAGAGAAAAACAGGCATGCTGGTGTGCCGGATAAACTGTCTGGCATTGACTAGCCCTGACTTCGCAGAGTGGCCCGGCCGGAGGTCGCGAAGCGAACGGACGAAGAACGTGATCTCTACTGCCCTCCACATCAAACTTGGCCTCCTGCAGATCGGGTGTCACAATGACGGCGATGTCTTGCTGGATCTGGAATTGCGTTGATGGTTTTCGAGGTGACCTGACCGTCGCAAACTCCGACTGGGCCACTTTGCCACCTGAACATGCCAGAGAATCCCCATGATTTCGAACTCGTGGATCGTGTTGCTGATTGGCGTTGCAATGATTCTCACTCCGCCGGCGACGCACGCCGCAAACGAGGCTTCGGAAACGATTGAAAGAACCACAGAGATTTCGTTGTCAGAACAACAGTGGCTGACCATCAATGAATCGGTCGACCGGGCTCTGAGGTTTTTGATCACACCGCAGGACCGAGACGGCTCGTTTCAAACTTTCCAGACAGGCCAACCGGGCGTGACGAGTTTGTGTGTGCTCGCCTTTCTGTCGCGAGGGCATGTCCCCGGCGAGGGACCGTACGGCGACGAGCTCACACGAGCCATCAACTTTGTCCTATCCAAATAGCGAGACGATGGACTGTTGTTCGATATTCCCATCGGCCAGTTTTATTCGGACGGCTCTCCAGCAAGAACCGGGATCTACAATCACGCGATCGCTGGCCTGATGCTGGCCGAAATCTATGGCATGGGCACTTCACAACAGGATGAACGGATTCGCATTGCCGTCGAGAAGGGGATCGATTTCACTCTCAAACACCCGAGCCGATACAAACGAAACCCGGAGGAACAGGGTGGCTGGCGGTATCTGAGGCTTCGCCCCAGTCATGGCAGTGACGCAGACCGGTCGATCACGTCCTGGCTACTGCTGTTTCTGCGTTCCGCCAAGAACGCCGAGTATGACGTTCCTCAAGTGCCAATCGATAACGCGATGGCCTATGTGGAGCGATGCTTTGATCCTCAAGCAGGGACGTTTGTGTATTGCATCGTCTCGGGTCGCCACACAACGCCTGCAATGGCCGGTGCCGGAATCATCTCGCTCTCGATGGGAGGCCGACACAACTCCGATCCAGCAATTCTCGCCGGGGAATGGATGGCCCGACAACGATTCGACCAATACCGCGGGATGGAACGCTAGCACTACAGTGCTTACTACTGCAGTCAGGCAGCATATCAATTGGGAGGCGACTACTGGTCACGCTTCTATCCGCCGCTGCTGAAGACTCTCGTTGATAACCAGCGACCGGATAGCTCCTGGACGGTCGGAAACAAGGATTCGCGATATGGCAACGCCTACTCGACATCCCTCAGCGTCCTGGCACTGACGCCGCCGTATCAGATCCTGCCGATCTATCAAAGGTGAGCCAAGCCAACCCACGCGAACACGACTCCCCGCTCGTCAGCGTTTCCTTCGCTACCGCTGTTTACATCGTCATGGTTGTGACATCTCAGAGGTCAGCGACTTCGCAGAACGGACCCCTTGTGTCGCGAGAACCTGACTTCGCGTGAAGGCGAGTGTTCGTTTGCTGCAACGAGTGAGTGTGCATCAGCTTGCTGGTTGACATTCAATACATCACCGGGATGCAATCAGCCTTTTGCCGAGTAATCTTCATTTCAGGCTCGGCTCGACTTTGCAAGGTTTCGAGGGCACTTCGCAGTTCCAAGTAGTTCACCGGTTTCACGAGATAGGTGTCAAATCCTGCCTCTTTTCCCCTCTTTCGGTCGGATATTGAAGCCCACCCGGAGAGAGCAACAAGCTTGACCATCGCAGTTGCTGGCGACCGACGTAGCCGACGAGCGACTTCCAGTCCGTCAAGGCCGGGGAGTCCGATATCGAGAACGATCACATCAGTTTTTTCCTGGCTGGCCGTCTCAAGTGCAGCAAATCCATCGTGTGCCAGGAGGACATCGTAGCCGTCCGTCCGTAGAAGATCCGCCAGGAGTTGGGCCGCATCAACGTTGTCATCGACCAATAGAACGCGACGACCTGAAACGCGCGCGGGACCTGAGTTGCTCGCAACCCTCGATTCTGCTGTTTCAGTCGGATCAGTCTGGACCGAATGACTCAGAGAATTGGACGCATCACTCTGAGCGTGGGTTGGCGATTGATTCACATTTGAAGCGATTTCGGCAGAGGGAAGTTCGAGCGTGAAGCAACTCCCCAACCCAGGGCCGTTGCTGTGAGCAATCAATCGTCCTCCATGCAGACCAGCCAGTCGATCTACGATTGCCAGTCCCACGCCGAGTCCACCATGATCACGTGTGCGGCTCATGTTCATCTGCACGAATGGTTCAAGAATGTGATCGACTTCTCCTGGCGGGAAGCCGATACCATTGTCCTCAACAGAAATGGTGATCATTTGGCGGTCAACATCCGAGCGCAACGTGATTCGTCCGCCGTGAGGCGTGTACTTGGCAGCGTTGCTGAGAAGGTTGCCTATCATCTGTGTCAAACGGACAGGATCACCATTCACCCAGAGGGGGCCGGAGGGAGATAATATGTGAATCCGATGTTGCTTTTCCTGAATCAGGCCCATCGACATTTCGACGGCATTCTCGATCGATTCATCAAGATTGACTCGACTTTTCTCAAGCTTGATTGTTCCGCGACAGAAACGGGAGACATCGAGCAAGTCGTTGGTGAGGTGAACCAGATGATCCGTGTGACGACGCATCATTTGACACGCTCGTTCACTCTGCTGAGCGGAAGGATTCCGTTCCATCAAAGAGAGGCCGGAGCGAATCGGAGCCAACGGGTTTCGCAACTCATGAGCAAGAAGAGCAAGGAACTCATCCTTGCGAGCATCTGCGTCGCGGAGTGACTGAGACAGACGTTGGTTCTCAGCAGATCGATTCTCGGCATCAATTCTTTGACGTTCAGCGCTGCGAAACAGCCATGTCGCGACACAATTCACGATGACGTAAATAGACAGCTGGAGGAAATCTGCAAAATCTTCAATGAAGATGCTCGAGGCCGGCCTGATGAAGAACATGGCAGCTGACAGCGATCCTAAAACGATGGCGAAACGTGCGGGGCCGATCCCGCCGATCCATGCCGTCACCAGGACGCTTAAGTAGAACAGACTGAACGGGCACTCCTCGTGCAGCCAGGGATCGAGAAGGAAGCGTCCCCAGATGGCGAGACCGGTGGCCGCGATCGCGGTCGAGTACCGGGACAAGATACCGAGGACCTGGATACGGCGCGAAACCGTCGGCGAATCAGTCATTGGGTCACCTCAAATGACGGACTCTTCGGAAGCGATGGTAGACTGTCGAGTCTGCGCCGCAATGGTCTCGACGAGGCGCTGCACGTCCAATGGTTTGGAAAACCAGGCATCCCAGCCATGACCGACCAACTCCATCTCTGGGGAACGCTTAGCGCCAGTCACAGCGAACACCAACAGATCTTGTAATCGCTGATCGTGCCGAATTCGCTCGAGTGCTTCGAGCCCGTTTGACAGAGGCATCTGCATATCCATCAATACGACAGCCGGGAGAGTCGTCGCGGCATTCAGCCACTGAAGTGCTTCTGCACCGTCACGGGCAACATGCACTTCGAACCCGTGCGACGCGAGGACGTAGGCCATCAGCTTCCGTTCATTGTCACAATCTTCGACGACGAGCAGACGCTGGTTGGAAACGGAGTCTCGAGGATGTTGGAAATGAGCCATCTGGCGATCAACTACATCAACACCTTGAAACAACGACTGCAGAGTCGCTTCGGCATCGATGGTTTCCCCCTGCCCAAGTCTGCGCTGCAGGGCAGTGACACGTAGTTGAAGGAGATTGAGTTCGTTTCGCAGCTGATGGGATAGCTGATCCCTTGGATCAGGTTCAGGGCAATCGGCCTCGTAAACCTCCCGTCGGATCACCGAAACATGCTTCGGAGCATCAATGCCAATTTTGACGATGTGACCGCGAACTTTTAGAATCTGTACGGTAATCCCTAGATTGGGGAAGACAACTTCCTGATGCTGACGCCTTGATAGGACGAGCATAAGCCACACCTCCTGTGTAACACCGTGGTAAGAAATCGGTGTCTTGACCGGCCACACATCCTCGGCTGTGGCGACCCGGCAGGAGTCCGCATCATCATTCACGCGGCTCGTGCGTCTACATGCTTCTACGGTACCATCCTTGGAACTGACCAGCATGCAGAAGCGATGAAGTTAGCTGGCCCCGATTGGTTTGGCAAGCTCATTTTCCGAACGTCTTGGACAACGATGTGGTCCTTCATTGGTGGTGGTTCATTTGTTTAGTCGATCAGTCGGGAAGGTGCATTTCACTTTGCTGCATGCACGCTACTTCTTTTACTCCCATTCCTTGATCGTCAGTCTTTTGCGTTCTTGTGCCGCAGCAACTCGGGTGGGAAGTCGGCGGATTCGCTGCCGGTCTTGAGTCTGAGGTTCTGGCCCATGTTTCGTTTCTCGCTGAAGGGAACGCGGGCGGCGTCTGCTTCGGCGAGGAGTTGGTGCAGGTCGGTGCGCATTTGTTGGATGCGGTCTTTTTGATTCGGGTCGAAGATCAGGTTGTGCTTTTCTTCGGGGTCGGCTTGGAGGTCGTAGAGTTCGTCGATGTCCCAGATGCCGTGGTATTGGATGAACTTGTAGCGGTCCGATCGGAGGGCGAACGTGGTCGGGGTCTGCGGGAAGTTGTACTCCCAGTAGTATTCGTAGAGCAGATTCTTTCGCCACTTGGATGCATCGAGGTCTCCCGCCGCGAGGTCGAGGATGCTTTGGCCGTCCATGTTGTCAGGTATTTTGACTCCGGCGGCTGCAAGACAGGTGGGGCCAATGTCGATGTTGGCGACGACTGATTCGAGGACCGTGCCCGGTTTCCATTTGCCAGGACAGACGCCGAGCAGGGGGACGCGGATCGAGGCTTCGTAGGCGGTCCGTTTGTCAATAAGGCCATGCTCGCCCCATTGAAAGCCGTTGTCGCCCATGTACATCACGAGCGTGTTGT
>JAGQPX010000243.1 GCA_020426505.1 Planctomycetaceae bacterium
GCTCGCGGAAAATCGACGCAGACGACCTGGTCGAGGTGCTGCTCTCAATTGCCGATCGGCTCGATCCCCCAGTGCCAGTGACCGCTTCAGTTCCGGAGCACGGTTGCCCTGAATGCGGCGCGAAGTCGGTGTCCGCCGTCGACAATGAATTTCCCGGTGCGGACAAATATGTCCATTGCGTCGCCTGCGGGACCATCTTCGTGACCGATGGATAACGGTCATGAAAACCGGGATTCTCCCGCGACGCCCCTCGGCACACCGTGTGGGCGTTTTCTCGTGGGTCGAAAACCTCGCTTGATTTCCCATCCGGAATGTGGCTCATGTGTCATTAGCGCCCCCACGAACCACCAAGGAAACATCATGACCACATATTACGTCGCCACGCTCGCCCGCTATGTCCTGGTGGATGCCACGGATGAACATGAGGCCCGCGTGAAGGGTTCTGCCGCTTTGTGGGATCTTTACGCCGACGTCCGTGAACGCCTTGGATGCGACGTGCCCATCCAGATTCGAACCGTGCGGCCCGCGACCGGCGAAGAGGTCGAACTCATGCGATGGCACAACGAAATGGTCGCCCGTGATTCGGATGGGGGATCCCATCGACAAGACGGATGATCCCACTGCTATTTGAGTTCGCCACGTCGCGCGATCTCGCGTGAGTCGGCAACAAGGACAAGTTTGTGTTTCCGTCGTGACCCAGGCGATCACAGACGTCATCACGGCAAGCGATCGTGGGACTCGATCCTCCGACGCGTTTCTTCCAGTTTTGCGGCGAGTTCTTCCTCGGAAGGGAGAGTCGTGCGGTATTCGGCCGCGAGCACTTTGTTCGGCAGACCTTCCAATGCGTACTTCACCAGGGTCTCGCTCTTCGACGCGCAGAGAATGATGCCGACCGGAGGGTTCTCTCCTTCCAGAACCCAATGCTCACGGGCATAGTTCAGGTATAGATGCATTTGGCCCGCGTCGGCATGCGTAAATCGTCCGAGCTTCAAATCGATGATCACCAGACTGCGCAGCCGCCGGTGAAAGAACAACAGATCGATGCGGTACCATTCATCGTCGATACGGAGACGGCGTTGACGCCCGATGAATGCAAAATCACCGCCGAGTTCCATCAGGAACGACTCCAGGTTCTGAATCAAAGCGGCTTCGAGATCACTCTCCGCGTATTCGTCCTTGAGATCCAGGAATTCGAGGATGTAGGGATCTTTCACCTCCTCGTCCGGCGTGACGGCATCCTCGGCACGCGACTGCTGGCCTTTTGTCAACATGGCGGTCTGGTTCTTGGAGGCCAGCGTCCGCTCGTAGAACTGCGTGTTGATCTGACGATCAAGTTGTCGGAACGACCAGCCACCGCGGATTGCCTCCTCTTCGTAGAACCGGCGGGCTGATTCCTTCTTGACCGACAGGAGCCGCACGTAATGGGACCAGGGGAGGGGGAATCGGCCGGAAATGACTGACAATTGATGGCCAGAAAAGTCAGACAGTGTCTGACTTTTCTCTGTAGGTGAAGGTTGGTCAGACGGTGTCTGACGAATTGGGAGAGCGCTGAAACTCAGGTAGAACCTCCGCATTTGCTTGAGATTCGTGAGGCCATATCCGCGTCCAAAACGCGAGGAAAGGTCCGCTGAGAGCCGTTTGAGTAAAGCTGTACCGTACTCGGCCCGCTGGTCGCCTCCCTGCTCACACTCCACGATCCGCCGGCCAATTTCCCAGTAGGTTGCGGTCATGACGGCGTTCACGGATCGCGCGGCCGCACGTCGGGCTGCTTCGAGCAGTTCCACAACGCCCGCCAGAATGTTCGCGTAATCATCCTGCACGGAAAGTGCTGGCTGCGAGGTTCGTTTGGTCTTCTTCTTCGCCATTAAGACTTCTCCTCGTTCGCAGTTTACCGTAACTCGCAAGCGGTGCGAGTTCAGCGCCACTGACATCTCGTTCGCGGCAGTCCCTGACGAGCAACCTGACGAGTTCGCAGTTAAAGCAATTCAAGGCAACAACGGACTGACGACGTTTAATCCGGCGCAGGAATCACTGATGCACGGAGACGACCTCTGAATCGTCCAGATCGTCATGCTTGAGTTTTGAGGCCGGAGAACTGCATTGGCACCGGCTTCTGGCCCGTGTGGCGATCTTCTCGTGACTGCGAGCAATCTCCCGACCGAACATGAGCGGGACATCTCCGATTTCGTTGGCAGCAGCGCACAACCGCCACCGCAAAGATGCGGACAACTTCCTGGCGACGATCCTCAG
>JAGQPX010000244.1 GCA_020426505.1 Planctomycetaceae bacterium
CAACGCCTGCTGCAAGATGAGTCCCAGAATGACACTATTGGGCGCTCCAATGAGTTTGAGCAGGGCAATCGAGTGAATCTTGTCGAGGGTCAGCGTATAGAGAATCAGGGCCATAATAATGGCAGCGATGATCGTCAGCAGGACTCGGAAGAGTCCAATCTGCGCCTTGATCTTCTCAACCGATCCCTTCAGCAGCAGTTCCCGCTGACCGTCCCGTGTAAACACCGAGACATCACTCCAGCCTGCGATGATGTTGGTCACGTCGTCGAGTTCGGTGCCGGGGTGAACTGTCACCATCACGGCGCTCAATTGCGGACGGGCAATGGCCGGAAGTTCTCCTGTCGGCCTACCTGCGTTATCGAGCAGTGCGGGTTGTGTGAGTGCTGCTTCAAATGACTCTCCTCTTGCTTCCCGTGCCGCACGTTCCAAACGCACTCCTTCGCCAGAAATGTCAAACTGAATGGCCTGTGCGTCCTGCACCGTGACGAAGGCAATCCCGTCTCCGTTGGAACTGATGAGATTCTTGGTGGTGCCGACGACTTTGTACGTTTCCTTGCCGAGTGTGATTTCACTTCCCACCGGGAGACGTAACGTCTCGTCAGCAATCATTTCAAAGTGATTCTGGGAAAGGTGACGCCCTGCCGAAAGCGGCAGCCAGTCTCCTTTGTCGGTTGGCCAGCTTAGCCCCATGACGGCGATCCGTAGCGGCTTCCCTGCTCGTTCCCGTTGGATTGTATGGTAGACGAACTCACGGGCTGTCCTCACACCGGGAACCGCTTGGACACGGTGAACGAGATTCGGAGGCACACGAGAAATCTCTGCGAACGGGCCTCGGGTGCTGCGCTGGACAACCCACAGATCGGCTCCCACCCGGTCGATAAGCAACGTGGCGTCCTCAATCACTCCTCGATAAATCCCCCCCATTCCCATGACGATCATCAGGAGCAGACCGACTCCCACGGTGGTCAATGCAAAGCGTCCTAGATTGTGTCGAATGTCCTTGAGGGCGAGGTTCATGGGACTTGAACCCTCCGTCCTTCGATCAGCATGGTTGGTCCAGTCACAGGCAGCAGAATCACATCCTGTTCGGAAATCCCCTCCCGCACTTCAGCAGTATCTCGTCCTCGGAGTCCGAGCGTCACCGGCTTCCAGCGAGCGACTCCATGATCCAAAACGAAAACACCTTCCTGTGCCCCTTGACGGCTCAAAACCGTCAGGGGAACGGTCAGCACGTTGTCTTGTTGGTTTGTCTCGATGAAGACTTCGGCTCTCTGTCCGACTGCCCAATTCGCAGGAAGCTGGGAGACTTCGACATCCACGATGAACTCACGAGTCTCCCGGTCAGCCTGTTTACCCAGCCGCACAACAACCCCCGGATAGCTCTGGTCCGGTTGCGAACGAAACACAATTCGAGCAGGTTGACTGACAGCCAGTTTGGACATTACCGTCTCATCGACCCACGCACTTACCCACAACACTTCGGTCGAGATCAGGGTCAGGACGGCGCTACCGGGAACAGCGATATCTCCCGTCTCACGGTGGCGAGTCACAATGAGTCCGCCAAACGGTGCCTTGATGGTTGTGTCGGCCAGTCGTGCCCGGTGGTACTCCAGTGTCTTCTCGGCGGCGAGGAGTCCTTTCTGGCCTTCACTGATAGCGGCCTCGGCCCGGGTTGTATCCGACGTGGCAATCGCCAATGATTCGACTGCTCGATCTACGTCATCTTGCGCTATGGCGTTCTTCTCTTTGAGCGATTGCATTCGATCATGATGTCGTTTTGACTGTTCGAAGACAGCGATTGCTCGTTTCTTGTCCGCCATCAGCCGTTGAAGTGCCGCATTCGCTGCTTCCACGTTTGCCGCAGCGATCTCCACCTGTTGCTGGAGTTCTTCATCGTCCAGTTGCACAAGTAACTGCTCCCCTTCAACTACGTCACCCTGATCGACCAAGACCTGACTGATTCTCCCGGCGATCTTCGGGCTGATCGTGGTCGAAACACGGGCCTCCAACGTCCCTGTTCCCATCACCTCCGAAACGATGGTCTGGCGGACAGGAGAGATGCTTTCGACGGGCACGGGTGCGAATCGCAGTTGATAGGCGATTCCCCCTGCGATGAGCAGGACGGCCAGCCATCGCCCCCACTTCCATAACCACCGAGTCCAAATCTGTAATCTGGGGTCATCGCCACTCATGAATCTTTGCTCACTTCAGGCAAGGCGCTTTCTCTGTAGGCTTTGCGCCACAGGTCGTCTCTCTTTCCCAAATCTGGAATGAATTGGTCTGCTTGACCTGCCATTTGTATGACCTAAATACGGTGTTGACGTTCCAGATCAACTAACTGCGCCACGAGATCGGAGTGACCATGCACCCAGAACACATATCGTGGCACCTGTTTGTCAATGGTGCGTGCCATAAACGGCTCACCCCAAAAACTCAGCAGGGCTTCGGTTTGTCCTTTGTGTTCGGTCTCAGCCAAGATGAAAGAAACGGTCTGCGGAAGAGTTCGCCAGCGTGGTTCGAGGACTTTTCCACTACCATCACACTCCCTGATCTTGGGTAGCATGTTTTGTTCCCACAGTTCTTTTTCGCTCTCGTCGGAAATGAACTGAATTGACCGCACAAGGGGATTCTCGATGGCAGGTTTCAGCAACAGGTCAAAGACCTCCTGCCGTCTGAACATCAAAAAGCAGACATTAAACCACACCATTTCGCCACGAGCCGTTTCCACAAATCTGCGACTTTCGGATCGCAGATAGCGAGGACCAATCAGCACCGCTGCGGGAGTTTCAAGCGACAATTCGATGCTTTTGACATCACCCTTGATCTGATGGACGGCTTCGCCCAAATGTTCGTCATGGCTTTCTCGCCGCAAATCCCGAAACAAGAGAAGTGCCAGCAGGACAAGGACAATCGTGAACAGAACCTCGACATCGACGATGTGGAGGAGATGCAGCACGATGGCAATGACGGCGGCTGCGATTCCCGCAATGACATCCCAGTCGATGCGAAGTAGTCCTTTCATGTCGTCGCCTTGCTGTTGTAGAAGAGAATCGTCAGCAGGAAGGAAGAATCCTCGACGGCTTCAAGCTCGTGGGATTCTCCTGCTGCGAGATAAAGCATGTCACCCGCTCGCAGTTTTTTCGGCTCTCCCATCGTCGTGAACGTGATGTCGCCTTCCAGACATTGCACGATGATCTCGCCGGGAGCTTTGTGCTGTG
Organism: Planctomycetaceae bacterium; assembly: GCA_020426505.1. Lineage (GTDB taxonomy): Bacteria > Planctomycetota > Planctomycetia > Planctomycetales > Planctomycetaceae > JAHBXU01. The sequence goes on from JAGQPX010000244.1 coordinate 3,219, forward strand.
TCAACACCTTCCCTGCCGGGAGAACCATGCGAATCACTTCGACGTGTTGTGTCTTGATGAGCGTTTTGGTGATGGATGCTGCCAGTCGTTCTGCCAGCGGTCGCACGTCGATCACTTCGCCCGGCTGTGCATGGGGAATCGCCATGAGTGCCTCTGCTGTTCTAGTGTGGTGATGATGGATTGGCGGTATGAAATCCGCCATTGATGACTTCGTGGAGCTTCGTTAGCACATGCTTCTCGGAAAGACCTTGCTCACGACATGCAAAGCCCAGCGATTTCCCGCCGCAGGAGCAATCAATTCCCAACTCCTGAAACACAGCCAGTGTTTCGGGATGATCGATGACCCAATCGGGGACAGACGTTTCCAGAGAGCATTCGGTCATGAGTTTTCCACCTTTTTGAACGAGTGCCCGGTCTTCAGACCTGCGACAAACAGGACAAGGGCCACGGCTCCAAGGAAGAACACGGTATCACCGGGAACTCGCATCCAGCGTAAGGTCTGCATCAAGTCAGTCTGCATGAACTCGCTGCTGCGGGCATACCAATAGCTGTGTTCGACGGAAGCCTGCGTTTGCAGCAAGCCGACCGGCAACAGGCTCAACACGCACATCGCCATCAAGCCTCCGTTCAACGACCAGAACGAGAACCGTAGAAGTCCATCCTTCCATTCCTTGCCGGGGATCAATACTCGCAGGCAAATGAGCATCAGTCCGATTCCCAGCATCCCGTACACACCGAACAAGGCGGCATGACCGTGAAGCGGCGTCGTGTTGAGTCCCTGCATGTAGTACAGGGCAATTGGCGGGTTAATCATGAAGCCGAACAGTCCCGCTCCGATCATGTTCCAGAAGGCGACCGACACGAAGAAATAGATGGGCCATTTGTATCGCTGGACCCACGGTGAAGTGCGAGATCGCCGCAGGTCTTCAGTGGCATCGAAGCCCACCAAAACCAGCGGCACGACTTCCAACGCACTGAAGACCGATCCCCACACCAGTGCGACGGTCGGCGTGCCAGAGAAGTACAGATGGTGACAGGTGCCGATGATGCCGCCCGCAAGAAAGATCGTAGCCGACAATAAGGCTGCGGCTGCGGCGATGCCCGGTCGGATCAGATTGAGACGCATGAAGATAAAGGCAATGACCGTGGTGGCGAAGACTTCGAAGAACCCTTCGACCCACAAGTGAACCACCCACCATCGCCAGTATTCCACCATCGACAAGTGCGTGTGCTGCCCCCATGTCAGCCCCGCACCGTAGAACAGCGCAATCGCTCCGGTTGCCACTGCCAACAGAGCGACCAGTTGCTTCGCCTCACCAGTCTTTCGCAAAGCAGGAAGCAACACTCGGATCATCAGGAACAGCCAGAGCAGCAGTCCGACCATCAGGGCGATCTGCCAGACTCGCCCGAGATCGACATATTCGTATCCCTGATGCCCCAAGTAGAACGAAACGGTATCGGTCAGCTTGTTCTGGATGCTCAGCCATTCGCCCGTGAGTGAGCCAACCACCACCAGCAATAACGCACCAAACAGCACATTCACGCCCAGAGTCTGTCCCTTTGGTTCTTCACCGCTGACAAGTGGGCCGATAAAAAGTCCGGCAGCCAGCCAAGCCGTGGCGATCCAGAACAGGCCCATCTGAACGTGCCACGTTCGGCTCACGCTGTACGGGAAGCCAGTCGGAAAGCGGGAAGCCATAGAAACCGTCACCCTCAACGCCATAGTGAGCCGTGACAACTCCCAGCAGCATTTGCACAAGGATCAGAGCCGAGACGACCCAGAAGTATTTGATGGTCGCTTTCTGCGACGGAGTGGCTTCCCACAGTGCCAGTGGATCGCTCTCAGGGGGCGTCGGCTCCTCTTCTTCGTTTCGTTTCGAGGCGTACCACCACGCCATCGCCGAGATACCCGCCAGCAGCATGATGATGCTCACGCCGGTCCAGACGATGGTGTCACCAGTGGGGCGGTTGCCAATCAGGGGTTCATGGGGCCAATTGTTGGTGTAGGTGCTGATGTCATTGGG